>NZ_JAQISX010000005.1:0-108257 GCF_028618425.1 Bartonella sp. ML70XJBT | reverse complement strand
GACTTTGCCGTGCTGTGGGCAGTGGTTCTTTAAGCCTTGAGGGGCGCCCTGAAATCATGGCGGGTCAACCGCTGCTGCTTCAAGGGTTTCGAGGCGAAATCAATGGACCATGGAAAGCCGCTACCGTTACCCATCGCTATGAAAAGCAAAGTGGTTACACCACAGAAATCATCTTAGAGGCACCAAATCAAGGAAAGGAAAAAAAAATAGAGGCTGGGCTGGTCAACCCAGCCAACGGGAGAAGTTTTGCGAACACCCCGTCCGATGCAACTTAACTTAACATCGCAGCCACTTCTTATCACTTAAAGCAATGAGAAGATGGCTAATATAGATGAAAGAGTGTTAAAAAATTATGGATACACTTTGTAAAGAAACATTAAAATCTGTTGATCCTACGGAACCAGCTGCTGCTTATGTTGGTGGCAAAATCAAGTTGGCGAAGACCATTATTAAAATCATTGAAGGCATTCCCCATCGCACTTATGCTGAGCCTTTTGTTGGAATGGGGGGAATATTCTTCAGGCGGAAATTGATTCCCTTATATGAAGTCATCAATGACCGCTCAGGTGATGTGGTAAATTTTTTTCGGGTGTTGCAACGCCATTATCACCCTTTTATGGATCTGTTGGAGTTCCAGATAAGCAGTCGTGAGACGTTTCAGCGTTTCACTCTACAAGATCCAAAGACCCTGACAGATTTAGAGCGGGCTTTGCGGTTTTTATATCTCCAGCGGTTGAGTTTTGCTGGGCAGGTGACTAAACGAACATTTGGCGTTGATCCTAACCGTGGTGCACGGTTTAACAGTTTCAAACTTGAAGGCTTATTAAAGCTTATATACCGCCGTTTATCGGGTGTGACCATTGAACATTTAGACTGGTCTGAGTTTATCAGGCGCTATGACCGGCCTACCACTTTGTTTTATCTAGATCCGCCTTATTTTGGCGTTGAGGATTACTATGGGAAGGATTTGTTTAAGCGTGAGGATTATCAGACGATGTCTGCGCTGCTTACGCAATTAAAGGGGAAGTTTCTGCTCTCTCTCAATGATGTGCCTGAGATCCGGAAAATCTTTAGCCAATTTAAGATAAAAGAGGTGAATACATCTTATACGTGTGGTTCAAATAATCCGACTCCGGCTCAAGAGCTCATCATCTCAAATTGTGATTTATAGGAGAAGAGAAAAAAGATTCATTAAAGGGTCTTTAAATACCCTTTGAAAGGCCTTTAAAGACCCTTTGAGACCCCCTTAAAAATCATGTGAAAAAAAATAAATTGGTACAAAACCTGGTGTCAAAATATACAAAACCTGCTGGCAAGCTACAGCTGGCAAGCTACACAAGCTACAGCTACATCTAAAGATGGTAGCGGAGGAGGGATTTGAACCCCCGACACAAGGATTATGATTCCTCTGCTCTAACCTACTGAGCTACTCCGCCAAAATAAAATTATAAGTGCAAATAATTACATTTTCTGCGGATATAAGGGGTAGAATAGTAAGATGTCAAGCATCGTTTTTAAGCTTTTTGCTTGTCATTCTATTTTATCCTAGATATGTAAAAGTATAATTTTATATGATAAGATAAGGTAAGGCATAAAAATGGTGCCACGTGTAGCGGTTTTAGGATGCGGTCATTGGGGTGAAAACCATATACGGACACTCCACTCTCTTGGGGCTTTAGCGGCAGTTTCTGATATTAATGCTGATCGTGCTGCCAGTTTTGCAGCGATGTATGGTGTAGAGGTTGTTCCACCAGATGATCTTTTTGCTCATCGAAATATTGATGCGCTCGTATTAGCTCTGCCGCCACAATTTCATACGGAAAATGTGCTGCGTGCTGTTAAAAATGGTAAAGATGTTTTGGTGGAAAAACCAATAGCTTTGAATATTACTGATGCTGAATGCCAAGTCCAAATTGCTCGTCAGTACGAACGGATTTTAATGGTGGGTCATATTTTACGTTTTCATCCGGCTTTTGAAAAAATGTGTGAATTGGTGAAAAACGGGGAATTGGGGGAGGTGCGATATATTTACTCTCATCGATTAGGCTTTGGAAAATTTCACACACACAGTGATGCTTTATGGGATCTTGCCCCTCATGATCTCTCAATGATTTTAGCGTTGACAGGATGTGAACCCTCTGAAATTCGCGGTGAGGGGGCTGCTGTTGTTGATCAGATTTCTGATTTTTCTCATGTTCATATGACTTTTCCAAATGGTGTACGTAGTCATCTTTTTGCTTCACGTTTAAGCCCTTATCGTGAGAGGCGTTTAACTGTTGTTGGGACAAAGGCTATGCTCGTTTTTGATGATATGGAATCGTGGAACCGTAAATTGGCAATGCACTATTTTGCCGTTTGGAAAGAAAATCAAGAGTGGGCTTTTAGCATGGATGAGCTGAGTTACATTGATGTTTGTGAAGATTTGCCACTTACTTGTGAATTACGGCATTTTCTTTATTGTATTCAAACGCGTCAATTGCCTCGTACACATGGTAGTGATGCTATTGCGGTTTTACGGATTTTAACAGCTGCTGGTGTCAATTATAATAAATAAAAGAGATAAGTAGTGCTTTTGTATTCTTATGATGATCAATGGAGTTAATATGCAATTCATCGACCTTGGGGCGCAGCGGGCGCGTATTGAAGATAAAATTAATTCTGCAATTGCGCATGTGGTTGCGAGTGGTCAGTATATTTTGGGGCCAAAAGTAACGGAGTTTGAAGAGAAATTGGCTGAGTATCTTGGCGTTAAACATGTCATTGCATGTGCGAATGGAACAGATGCTTTGAAGATGCCTCTTATGGCTAAAAATATTGGTCTAGGGGATGCTGTATTTTGTCCTAGCTTTACGTTTTCGGCAACAGCTGAAGTCGTTGCTTTGGTGGGAGCTGAGCCTGTTTTTGTGGATGTTTTACCCGATACGTTTAATATTGATGTTGAAAAACTGTCTCACGCTATTGAAATGGTTAAAAAAGAGGGAAGGTTAAAGCCAAAGGCTATTATTGCTGTTGATTTATTTGGGCTTCCTGCTGACTATGTGCAAATTGCTCAAGTGGCTGCAAAGGAAAATCTTTTTGTCATTGAAGATGCTGCTCAATCTATGGGTGGAAGAAGCGGTAATACGATGTGTGGTGCTTTTGGTGAGGTGGCTGCCACAAGTTTTTATCCTGCAAAACCATTAGGGTGTTATGGCGATGGAGGTGCTATGATCACTAATAATGATGATTTGGCAGAACTTTTACGCTCTATTTTGTTTCATGGGAAAGGTGAAACACAATATGATAATGTACGGATTGGTATGAATTCACGTCTTGATAGTATTCAGGCTGCAATTTTACTCGAAAAGTTTGTGATTTTTGAAGATGAAATGGAAAAGCGTGGAGAAATTGCTCAACGCTATTCCAATGGTTTAAGAGATATTGTTACAGTTCCAGAAATAGGAAAGAATATTCGTTCTGCTTATGCACAATATACAATTAAGGTAAAAGAGCGTGATAAATTAAAAGATTTTTTACAAAAAAATTCTATCCCTACAATGATTTATTATAAAGCTCCTTTACATCAACAGCCAGCTTATAAACGCTTTCCTTATGTAAAGGATTCCCTTTCTGTTTCAGAATCTTTAGGGGAATGTGTGTTAAGTTTACCAATGCATCCTTACTTAGCGCAAACGGATCAGGATATCATTATCCAAAAAATAAGAGATTTTTATCACTCTTGAAAGTGTGTTTTTATCTTTAAAATTTGTGTAAAAGCTTTATGGGACCATCCTAGATGGTATTTTTTGCTAGAATGTATGATGCGTATTTTTAATGGGGTCACGCCCCTCACGTAAAACAGAACGCCATCCTGTTGCCAATTCACGGGCTTGTTTTAAAGAAACATCTCTCAAAGCACCCAATCCCATTTCGCGACGACGCCCGTGAAGGGTATAACGATAAATCCATTGAGCACCTCCATCTTTACGCTTATGAAGAAGCAAGCCGGCACCATCATTATATTTGCCAGCCCCCAATGTTGCGACAGACCTTGCATTAAGACGGTTCATAAGGACCATTTTTACTCCTTTCTTATACAAATTTGATCCACACACTCATCCCACTTGTTATGTGCAAATGAGTGGTTTTGACTGATACAACATACACAGATTTGAAATGAGAGAATCCTACGTTATTCGAGACTCTCATTCAACATACAAAACAGTGAGTTATCATTATAAATCAGTGTGTTGACTAAGTGTTATTTGCCTTTAGGACGCATGAAATGTCGTCCTTTAGGGTGCTGATATGACAGGCAAGCGGAATCGTTAGATAAGAAGATGGATTTTTTTAAGTCGTTGTAGGGGAAGAAATTTTTCTTTAGTTTAGCGAGAAAGTCACGTTTGGTAAAAGGCATGTGAATTATGAGAGTTACAATGAACCTTTATTGATTTTTCTCTCCATTGAAAGTGTTTTAAGAAATAACTTATTTAATAGGTTTTTTTAGAGGAGAGACAAGTTATTTTTTTGCGAATGCGTGATGCTAAGTCGTTTTTGCTTTTGGGTTTTTGAATTAATGTGTTGATGGGTGATGTATGCCCCTCCTGTAGGGCTATTTGTGCAGCTAATGTTGCTGCAAGGTCTTTTGTTTCTTCACGGAGTTCTTCCAGTAGTTGGTGGTTAGCAGTCGTATCAAGCTCATGCATTTGGATTTTTTGTAAACGTTGCTGATAGTATGCGATTTTTTCACGCATCATTTTTGATTTCCTTTGAAGCTGTTTGTTTTGACAATATTTTGTTTGATGGCGATCGATTCTTTGGAAGAAGTATTTTGTGCGGGGAGGCATCGCTGATAAAGTTGTTCGGTTACTTGGCTCAGATGTATTTTTTGTTGGGCGTATTTTTTTTGCAAAGATTCGTACTTTTGTTGGTTTTTTGCTAATTCTACAGCATGTTGTGCGCGGATAAAATCTTGGTTTGCTTGTATTTCCGTGAGTGATAATGGAATTTGTGCACAAATATCTCTATGCGCAAAATGAACGGCTTTACGCCAAATGAGAGGAGATAAAAGCACCAGTAACCAAGAAGTGGAGGCAATCCCAAGAATAAAAAAAAGAAACGATTGAATAAGCATAATACCCCTTTTCAAATAAGAATACATTTAAAACGGATTCCATGTCGGTCTAGGTGTTAATTTTAAATATCCTATGTTGATACCAAGGCGTGCACCAATTCCTGTCCGTATTGGGATTAACAAGGTATCACGGTATTTGAGAACATGAAAACCAACACCTGCAATAAAATAGGCCGAACCTGAAATACCACCATAGCGGGCCCATAAATTATTTATGCTCTTAAGATTGTAAACCAAGATCATGAGACGAGAACCTTGGCCACCAAAATCCCATCCTACTGAGGGACCTTGCCAAAAAACTTTATGCTGGCCATAACTTTTGGTAAAAACTTTTCCTTCGCCATAGGTTAATCCAGCAAAAAAGGCGCCAGAAGCTTCTTCTCCTAAAATATAGGCATTGGGATAACCGTATTGTGAAAAAATATTTTGAATTGCGATCGCTAGACCACTGGTTGTTTTTCCAAAAAAAATATGACCAGAATCAATAATTTCTTGAAGTGAATAATGAGGCTCATTTTGCTCTATCGGTTTTAGTTGAGCATATGTAGTGTTTATGGTGACGAATAAAAGGAAGATTAAAGATATAATATTTTTGTACCAGTATTTTAGCAGAGAGAGAGCCATAGAGTTTTCTCCTTTTATTAGTGACAAACAAAAAGATAATATTAGAATTTTCATTCTATTCAAATAAAAAATAAGATGTAAGGTTATTTAAATTCTTGAATTTATTTCTGAATTTTTTTTAGCATGATTGTTAATGTTTTCTCTTATGCATCAGATGTTAAGAGTTTTTCTTTAAAATAGAGTTTGTTTTTTGAATTTAGGAGTTTTTAATCGTTATGACGTTCGCTATTTCTTTGAAGCCTATGGATCTTGCTGCTTTGCTTTGTAGTCGTATTTGCCATGACTTAATTTCACCTGTGGGGGCTATTCAAAATGCAATGGAGCTTTATGACGAGGGGGACGCTGAAGAAGAGGCTTTGCAACTGGTGCGGTTATCTGTTGCGAGTGCTTCTGCACGTCTACAATTTGCGCGATTGGCTTTTGGTTTTGCTGGTGCAAGTGGAGAACAAATAGATACAGGTGCTGTAGAGAAAGTTGCTCAACAATATATGCGGCAAGAAAAAGCATCTTTAAAATGGCAGGTTCCCTCTCTTTTATTACAAAAAAATGAAGTTAAACTTTTGCTTAATTTGTTATTGATTGCAAATGCAACAGTTTCTCGTGGTGGTGAAATTGTTGTTGTGATTGTGCAAGAGGAAAATAAACGTTCTTTTCGATTTGAGATTTTGGGTGAAAATCTCCGTATACCTCCACATTTTCTTGCGTTATATCATGGAGAAGCTCAAGAAGAGCTTATTGATGCGCATGTCATCCAATTTTATTACACAATGTTACTTGCTGAAGTGGCAGAGATGAAAATAAATATTGATGAAAGAGATCATTGTATTGTTTTAGAAAGTATGAAAAAGCTTTGAATTAATAGAGAAGCGCTTAAGCCGTGTTGGGGAAAAGAAACTTCGATCAAATTTACGAGCGATAAAATTATATTTGTGAATAGAGTGTGGCTAATTCTTAAGCTTTAAGCGCTTTCTATATGAGATTTTTGTGTGCAAGTTTTTTTTATTTGTGACAGAGAAAAATCTTGGGAAAAATCTCGGCCCGCTACATCCCGAGATTTTACAATGTGTATCTTCACTGCTTAAGCGGTTTTTCGTACGTTCTCTTCAATTGGATCACGCAATACATAACCACGTCCCCAAACGGTATCAATGTAACTTGCATTAGAAGAGACTGCTTCCAATTTTTTCCGTAGTTTACAGATAAAAACATCGATAATTTTCAGCTCTGGCTCATCCATTCCACCATAGAGATGATTGAGAAACATTTCCTTGGTAAGTGTTGTGCCTTTGCGCAAAGAGAGAAGCTCTAGCATTTGGTACTCTTTACCCGTTAAGTGGACAGGGCGTCCGGCAACTTCGACGGTTTTTGCGTCAAGGTTAACGGTGAGATCACCAGTAACAATAACTGATTGTGCATGTCCTTTAGAACGACGAACAACCGCATGAATACGTGCAATAAGCTCATCCTTATGAAAAGGTTTTGTCATATAATCGTCTGCCCCAGAGCCAAAACCACGAACCTTATCCTCAATGGCATTCATACCGGAAAGGATAAGGACAGGCGTTTTTATTTTTGCCAACCTTAAAGTTCGCAAAACATCATACCCGGACATATCGGGCAAATTCAGATCAAGCAGAATGATATCATAATCATAGAGTTTCCCTAAATCGATACCTTCTTCACCAAGATCAGTGATATAAACGTTAAAATTAGCTGACTTTAACATCAACTCAATGCTTTGAGTAACCGCTCTATCATCTTCAATTAATAATACGCGCATTTTAGATCCCTCACTTTGCTCCTTTACGAATCATAAGGAGCATTTCTATGCTATCAACAGTTGGTAAAACCATCGTTGATAAAAGTAATTCATGAAATCAAACACTTAGTGATAAGCGTTTATGAATATCTCAGTAGTACGCGTAACAATCACTACCAAATTCCCCACTATCCATGATAGTGGTTAACAAAATATTGTTATTTTTGAAAGAGGCTATAAAATTATTTTTAAAAAATCGCGTATTTTTTAACATAATAAGAGATGAAGGTTTTCTTCTATAAGCTTTAATCTAAAAAAAAGCCTTATAAATTACTTTTTTACAATTTTAGTGTTTATTTACGGAGCTTTAAACCTCTTCATTTTATAGTGGGAGGGAAAATAAAGAAATAGTTATGGCTCTTTAAAGAAGGTTGTGTTTGCAGATGCTTTAAGGAAGTGCGGAGTTATAGTCTCATTAATAGACTGTTTTTTTCGGCTAGATATATAACTAAAACGATATAAATTGAGTATGAATGCGCGTTTTGAGTTGGCACAATCAAGGAGTAGTGAGTATGAAGCCACGGGAAAATATGGTGCGGTTGAGAATGTTTCAGGTGCGTGGAAAGCGCCGTGAAATTGCACAGCTTGAGATGATGATTGCAGAATTTGAACGAATGGTGTTAGAACTGGAAACACAAATTTCTCATGAAGAACGTAAATCTGGAAACAATGATGTTCACCACTTTGCTTATTCTGCTCTTGCGCGTGCTGCTCGGCAAAGACGTGATAATTTGCTCAACTCCATTCGTGATTTACAGCTTCAAAAAACCAATGCTGAAATTGCTCTTCATGAAGCTCATACACAGCTACAACATGCACAGCTTTTGGAAGCACGAGAAAAAAAGGCTACCACGGATGATGAAGATATTTCGATTCAGTCTAATTTAATGGTTGGCTAATTCAATGAATGGGTGATCAAAAAAATTATTGAATTAGTTATTTTTTCAGATTTATCTTATTAAAATAATATAAAAACAGCCAAACTTAATAAAAGTTTGGCTGTTTTTATAAAGTGCTTTATGTTATTGATTAATGGTAACTTAATGCCTGTAGCGTTGAATTTTGGTCGTTCGTAATCCCGCTAAGCCGTGTTCATCGATCAAACTTTGCCATGAAAGAAATTCTTCCACAGTTAAAGTATAACGTTGACACGCTTCGTCAAGGCTTAACAATCCGCCTCTGACAGCCGCAACAACTTCAGCTTTGCGACGAATCACCCAGCGCCGTGTTGTTTGTGGCGGTAGGTCGGCAATTGTAAGCGGACTTCCATCTGGCCCAATAACATATTTCATTTGTGTTTTTATCAAATTGGTCATTCGTATCCTCTACCTCTCGTCAAGGACTTGATTCGTTTATAGAGCATGAAATTTAAAAAAGAGCTAAACGCGCTGAAAGAAAAAATTAATAAAGTGATTGAGCGTTTAAAAAAAGGCTCAAGTGAACTGTGAAGAAGCGTCTCTTGCAATATTTTGCCAGATTTTAAAAAAGAGAAAAATTTTTTCTCAATGATTTTTCTAAGTGATTTCCCCCAAGTGATTACCATGGTGCCTTATTTCTATCACTCTTTTTTATTTACAGCTGCTTTTAAGAAAAGTGATGCTATGGTTGTGGAAAAGGTAAAAAAACAATATAAAGGCAATCAATAGTATAAAAGTGGCAATAGTATAAAAGTGGTGAAGAAGCGCATATCAGAATGTTAACATATGGGTATCCATTAATAGAGCAATAAATAGAGAATGAGTATATGTTTTTAAATAGTCTTGATTTACCAGGACAACCTGAGGATTCTCGCATTGTTGTTGCAATGTCAGGGGGGGTTGATTCATCGGTCGTTGCAGGTCTTTTAAAAAAGGAAGGGTATAATGTCATTGGCATTACATTGCAGCTTTATGATCATGGGGCTGCAACGCATCGGGTAGGAGCGTGTTGTGCGGGACAAGATATTGAAGATGCGCGCCGTGTGGCAGAAACATTAGGAATACCACATTATGTTCTTGATTATGAGAAACGCTTTCGTGAAGCTGTTATTGATCCTTTTGCAGAAAGCTATGCTCATGGAGAGACTCCAGTTCCATGTATTGCGTGCAATCAGACAGTTAAATTTGCTGATTTATTAGCAACAGCCCGTGAATTGGGGGCAGATGCTTTGGCAACGGGACATTATATTCGTTCGCGTTCTCATGGAGCGCATCGAGCACTCTTTCGTCCTCTCGATAACGATCGTGATCAAAGTTATTTTCTTTTTGCAACGACACAAGAACAGATTGATTATTTGCGTTTCCCCCTTGGGGATCTTCCAAAGGTGCGCGTTCGTGAAATGGCCGCAGAAATGGGCTTTGCGGTTGCCAATAAGCATGATAGTCAGGATATTTGTTTTGTTCCACAGGGAAAATATTCAGATGTTATCGCAAAACTGCGTCCAGAGGCCGCTAATCCTGGTTTTATTGTCCATATTGATGGAAAGATTTTAGGCAAACATTCGGGGATTGTTAATTATACTGTTGGCCAACGTCGTGGTATTGGGGTGTCAACGGGGGAAGCACTTTATGTGGTTTATCTCGATGTGGAAAATGCCCGTGTTATTGTTGGTCCGCGTGAAATGTTAGAAACGCATAAGCTTTTTTTACGTGATGTGAATTGGCTTGGTGATGAGTCGTTGGATAATTTTCCTTCTCAAGGTATTGAGGTGGCGGTCAAGGTGCGTTCAACCCGTCCGCCTCATCTTGCGCGCTTGCATTATAAAGAAGGTTTTTTTTCCGTTGATCTGCTGGAATGTGAAAATGGTGTGGCACCAGGACAAGCTTGCGTTCTTTATGATGGAAATGGCCATGAGGCGCGTATTCTTGGGGGAGGATTTGTAACGCATTCAGAGCGTGCTGCTGACATTGAAATGATGTTGAAGCGTGTTTTGTGCAATCTTGAAACAGAAGATTCTGTTTCCTCTAAACTTAAAATAACAGCTTCATAAAAAGATAGTAAATTAATTTATAATGATAATTTTATCCTTCAATTTCAATGAGAGGTTTGTGTAAAACTTTCTCATTGCGGTTTTTTTTATGATTGAATCTATCAAAATCATGTCTTTTGCCTATTACAAGGAGGGATGGTGGACAAGTAGGCTTATGGTGGGTAAGTTGATAAAAAGAAATGTAAAAATGTCTTTGATGAATGCTCTCAAATGCTAGCGGATAGCAACTCGTGGGGTTGGCCAAAGAAACACACGTCATTGCAAATTTGTTACAACTTAAAATCTTATCATCTTGAGTGTTCAAAGTCGGTAAAATGGGCGAGGGCAATCCCTGAGGCTGTGGCAACATTGAGACTATCAAAGCCATCAATCATAGGAATCCGTAAGGCTTGTGATTGTTGTAGTATATAAGGTGGTAAGCCATCACCTTCTGTTCCGAAAATAAGAGCCATTCTTTTGGTTTTGTTTGCTTGCTTGAGTGTGTGAGAGGCAGAAGGGGAGAGCGCATAAAGATGAAAGTTTTCATCGTTTAGAGCAGCTATAATGTCGTTTATATCAGCATTTTGCGTATAGGGTACTTTTAGAGCAGCGCCGGCAGAAACTCTGATTGATTTGCGATAAAGTGGATCGCAAGAGGTTTTGTCGACAATAATGCCCTGACTGGCAAAGGCTGCTGCATTACGAAAAATTGATCCCATGTTATCATGATTCGAGATACCACATAAAACCAGAATCAAAGCTTTTTCTGGAAGATTTTGTAAAAAACTTTGTAATGATGGGAGCGTTTTGCGTTTACCGATGCCAAGGACGCCACGATGAACATGAAAACCGGTGATATCATCCATGACTTTTTGTGAAACGCAATAAATGGGACATCGAGGCTGTGTTTTTTCTAAAAGCGGTAGAAGTCCAGGGAGGAGTTTTGTTAGGATAAGCAGCGAGAGAGGAGAAAATTCTTTCGAATGCAATAATGCGGACAACGTTACTTTACCTTCAGCAATAAATTGCTGTTGTCGTCCAACGAGATCTTTTTCACGGATATTATGATAGTCTTTTAGGCGTGGGTCATTTGTTTCGTCGATTGTTGTGATATTTAAATACATGCGAGATTCTTAATGCTTTTTTCTTTCAATTTCCAGTTGTTAGAATTTGTTTTATTTTTAAAAAGAGAGATAAAAAATATTATTTTAAAACTTATGGTAGAATCTATATTGACAACCTATATAAATGGGTGTATTGTAAAAATACTGATGCGGGATAAATTTTATTTTCGTATCGGGTGCAGTGTCTTGGGTCCCCGCTATTTCCCAAGTTCTGTATACCCTTAATGATAAGGGAAAAGAATCTGGGTCCCCAATGCCCAGATTCTTTTTGGGGTCTATAAATCTTTTTCTAAGTTTTTTGGCAATCATATTTTAAAACTTCCTTAAGCTGTAAAGGTATAGGGGAGTTCTCAGTCATTTTTTCTAAAGTGCAGAGATGCTTATAGATGGTGTCATCATGCATATCATAAAATGTAAAAAATAATGCGTGATCATGGCACATTTGAGCAAAAGTAGGTTTTTCGTTCATAAAAGGTGGGATGGCTTTAAGTTGTTCAAAAGATGATTCTATGAAGGGGATTTATTTGTTTATGCCTTACTCTCTTCATCCTTTATTGCTGATGTCCGTGTGACCGGGGAATTTTTTGCAGATAACAAGGGTGCGTTGAGGCGTTTAGTGTATAGTAAAACTTCTGTAATATTGAGAAAATATTGGCGATATGTCACAAATATCGTTATAGAGTTGAAGAATATTATTCCTTGTTTCGTAAAGAAAAGGATGGGTTTCATGAAAGTGAAAATCAATATACAAAGCTTAACTTTATACTCTATTTTTATTGCCTGTATTGTTTTTGCTTTGAAATATTGGGCTTATCATATCACAGGGTCGGTTGCACTTTATTCTGATACCTTGGAATCAATTGTCAATATTCTTGCGTCATTGGCGGCATGGTGGGCTGTTAAAGTGAGTATGAAGCCAGCGGATCATGACCATCCTTTTGGACATCATAAAGCGGAATATTTTTCTGCGATTCTTGAAGGAGTTCTCATTATTATTGCGGCAATTGTTATTTTAAGAGAAGCATGGATAGCACTTGCCAGCGTTAAATTATTGCAGAAACCTGGAATGTGGCTTGTTATTCATCTTGTTGCAACTGTTATAAATTTCATATGGGGTATGGTTCTGATTTGGCAGGGAAAACATCATCGTTCACCGGCTCTTAAAGCTGATGGGGTACATTTTATAACGGATGTTTTTACTTCGCTTGCAATTTTAATTGGTCTGATTGCTGGTTTTGTAGGGGGATGGGGTGTTTTAGATCCTATTTTAGCGATAATCGTTGCTGTTAATATTCTCTTACAGGGTTGGAAGGTGATTAGGAATGCTGTTCAAGGATTAATGGATGTTGGCGTTGAATTGAATGAAACTATGCGGATTCGGGAGCTTATTTCTGCAAATGCAGATGGCGCACTTGAGATCCATGATTTACGCACGCGTGTTGCTGGGAGGGTTACTTTTATAGAGTTTCATTTGGTTGTACCTGCTGTCATGCAGGTCGGGGAAGCCCATAAAATTTGTGATAAAATTGAAGGTGTTCTTCAAAAAGAATTTGATAATGTGCGTATTTCTATTCATGTTGAGCCTGAAGATGAGGCAAAATTGCCTCTCGGTACAACAATGATACCTTTTGTATAAAAAGTTTTTTTCAAATTTCCTGTCACGTTACGAATGTTAATTTTTTACGGTGAGGTAGTTTATATTTCTTGAAAATACAATGATGTTCTTTCTATGATTTTATTGTGGCATCAATAAAATGGAAGGTTAAACTGACTATCTAAGACAAGATTTATTCTGTTGCCGTACGCTATCATTTAAGGGGTGGTGAGATAAGAGCTATAAAATTTGATTTATTAACTTCTTTTAGAGTGTGCGGTAAATATTCAGTAGTAAGGCTTACCGGTGGAGCTTAAGTGAATCACATGAAAATGGTTTGCTGCTGAAATTCCTTTAAGAAGATGGACTGTTTATAGGACTGACGGGAATAGATCTCTTGTTTTTTAGGATGAGGGGGAAATGAAGTTTAATTATAAATTTTATATAAAATACTTTATGAGACAACATCCATAAGATATCTGGCTTTACTTATTCCTACAAAAAATATGCCTTTTATATTCATAAAAATTAGAGTGCGGTAATCTATAGATCATTCTTGGTTGAGAGTATAAAAAGGAAGTGTGATACGATAACAGAGTTTTGCGTGCCTTTAGCTTTCAGTCAGTAAGATAATTTTAAATCTGTAATTTTCCCAAAATGATCTTATTCGTGTAGTTTGTACGAAATTAGAGGTTTATTGAATAACTTTAGTATTTCTATTAAAAATAGAGAAATTATTTTCATATCGCTATGATGTTATTAAAGAGCCCTTAAAACAATGATTCCTGGTATTTTTGCAACATAATCCATAAAAGGGGAATCAACGACTTTTTCGTTTTCTTTTCGTGAAGAGGCATTTCGTAACATTGGGCCTTTATCCGTCATGATAAAGAACCCCACATGTGTTACATCCAATCCAGCAAGTTTTGTGTAAATGCCAATGAAATCACCTGATTTTAAACGACTTATAACTTCTTCATTAATAAAGTTACTGGGAATATACGTTATTGTGCGTTTTACAACTGGAAGTCCAGGAAGATAGTTTCCATCATCAGCTTTTTTATTGAGATATTTTTCTACGCTGATTGCGTGAGGGCTTATTTCAGCGGTAATATCAGTGGCACGTTTATATTCTCTATAAGCCCAGTCTGTAAAAAAATGTTTTCGATTTAAAAAATGAACTTTACCCTTAATGTAACGCGTTTTTATGACGTTATTGATGAACTCTTTTGGAGATTTTGATTTACGCAATGCTTCAACATAGTCCAGATAAGTGAAGCAATCTAAGCCTCTAAAATCAATAATGAGTTTTTCTGGTATCTTTTCTGATCCATGTAACATATTTGCTTTGTAAGGTGTTCCTAAAAAAGCTTTAGAAAAAAAATCAATCAGAGTTCCTTTTTCGTGATCATTTATTTCTGAACGCTTTTGGAGAAGAGCATTTAATTTATTTAAAGTGTAGGGATCTAGCTCTACGTTGGTTGTTTGTTGACTTTCTATTTTATTTTCTAAAATACCCTCTTGTGAATCAGAATTTTGAACATCACATCCTGTCACAAACATTAAAGTGAGAATTAATAGGGATATTTTTTGCATTTTATACACCATTTTTAAATTCACAGCTCACGGTCAACTCTCACTAAAAGTGGTATTTCCTCATGCTTATTCGTTAGATTATTATTGGGTTTAATAATAACATATAATCATTGATGGCCTCAATAAATATGCTCCGTTTTTATAGTGCTAAGTTATTCTGATGATGCTTCTTTAACTCTATCGTATATTTTGAGGATGAGAAAAAACTTTAAAAGATTATCTCTTTTAGGTTTTAATGATTATAGTATATCTCTTCAATAGAATTAAATTTTTTTAAGATGCGATAATGGAAATAATGTTTAATAAAATAAATTATAATATCTCTAAAATTGTTGAGCTTTTCTATTATTTTGTATGTGAAATTTATGCGGTATAGAATACTTAAAAAAGGAAAAGATAAAAGAAAGCGGGGGTAGTGTGCGTGTAAAATAAGTAACTGAGTGTAAAATAGTATGTATGTTATGCAAAATCACATGTTCAATCGCAAAATTTGTTCGGCGTGGGCTCATTTTAGTGTTCATCACTTTATTGTTAGATAGGTATTGTAATTATTTGTCCTGTTTTACTTGTTTCTATTATTTGCTTTGCTCTTGATAATATAGCATGGTGTTATTCTATGTTATTTATCGGGCGTTTTTTGTCAGGAATAAGTGGTGCTAGTTTTGCAACGTATACAGCTTATCTTACTGATATATCTGATGAAAAAAACGTACATGTAATTTTAGGTCTATTGGGCGTTGCATCCTCATTAGGATTTATTTTAGGGTCATTTATTGGTGTTTTTTTTAGGTCAGTTTGATCTGCGTATACTGTTTTATTTCGCTGCTGGTTTTTCACTCATTAATTTTATTTTTTCTTGGGTTATGGTTCCTGAAACTCTTTCTTTATGAAATAAGCGCTTTTTTGATATTAAGCAGGAAAATCCCTTAGGTGCTGTTTGGCAACTGAAGTAATATCCGATGGTTCTTTGGATATTGTTGGTCTTTTTTCTTCATTGGTTTGCGGAATCTATATGGCTTAAGTATTTGGGCATTCATTGCAAAAGAACGCTATGAGTGGAATTCATTTTGCATTAGTTTATATATAGTAGCGTTTTGGGAATAGGTCAATTTACTGTCGTCGCTCTTATTTTGCCTTGTTTTTCTGAACGATGGAGCGATTGGCGTATTACGATAGTGAAGCTTTTGTTTGCATCGGTCGCTATGCTAGGTTATACATTCACAACAAAGGAGTGGATGGTTTTTATATGGTTTGTGCGTGTACAATGCTTGAATATTTTGTTCATGCTCTTATACGTACTATTGCTTCAGTGTAGGTGCCGACAAATGTACAAGGAGCCATGACATCTGTTGTTTCATTAAGTTTAATATTTGATTCTGTTTTTTTATGTGTTTTTCTTTGAGTGTTTTACAGATAAAAATGCACTGTTTTATTTTTTTGGTGCTCTTTTTGTTGAAGGCTTCTTGTCGTTGCAATGGTTATTTTTACCTTGCGCGTAGGTTAATTTGTTGAAGGGGGCTGGTAAGAATATTTTGCTAGAGAATGCAATTTTTTTGTGATATTTGTTTTGCAATATGGGGCTGAATCGTAAAGCTCGTGTTTTTTTTCATTACCCTTCAGTATTCATGAAGCAGTACGTTGAAAAAATGCTCCAGTGTTAGATGCATCAGTGTTGTACGAATAATTTCAAATTTTTGATACTCAAATTGGAAGTAAAATACTGCGTATATTTATTTGCATAATTTCTGGAATCAGAAGCAAATCTCATTTGTGAAGAATATAAAATTATAAAATTGAAAAACCGTTTTTAGCTCTCCTCTTTTCATTCGACGTACCATTTTCAAAATTATTATTTACGCAAATATTTTTTTTAAAGCAGGGATTTATTGCCTTATCTCACACTTTTGTTTATTTCATTTTTTAATAGAAGTGATGCCTCTGAGCCCGAGTAAGAATATTTAGAACTGTATTGTAAATCTAACACTTGTTTTGAGAGGATCGTTTTCAATGGGGCTGTACCAATTTCATGATCATGTCGATGAAAAATGGAAGGGAATAGTTTCTATAAATGGTATAAGATCCACAATACACTTCTCTTTATTTATAAAAGATACATCATCATTTACCTTACCAGTTTTCAATGTTACGACAGCTCTTAGTTAGGCAATAAATATTGAAACTCATCTTGTTTGTGGGGTGTGTAAGCCCGTGATTTTGATTAATACAATCTTAAAAGGAAAGGTATGAGGACGAACAGGAGGAGAGGATGAGAATTTTACGCTATTCAGCATTTTTATTTAAGTTGTAAAATAATGAAAATAATACTTATTCCATAAATTGTCGGTAAAAATACCGTTATGGGTAGGAAAATGATATAATTCGAAGACGAGAAGCAAGAAGGTGAGGCATTTTATTTTAAGATATTTTTTTATAATTCATAATGAGATCAGAAAAATGTTGAAAGAGGTAGTGACTATCTTGTGGTCCCGGAGAAGCTTCGGGATGATATTGAACAGAAAAAACAGGTTTTCCAATGATTCGAATACCACAGTTTGAACCGTCAAAGAGAGAGATATGGGTTTCTTGAACATGTTTTGGTAAAGAGGTAGTATCGACAGCAAAACCGTGATTCATCGATACAATTTCAACTTTTCCACTGTTAAGGTCTTTAACAGGGTGGTTTGCACCATGATGTCCTTGGTGCATTTTTACGGTTTTTGCGCCAACCGTGAGGGCGAGGAGTTGATGACCAAGACATATTCCAAAAATTGGTAAATTATGATCAATCAATGTGTTGATTGTTGGGATGGCATATTGAGCTGTTGCTGCAGGATCTCCTGGCCCATTAGAAAGAAAAACACCATCAGGATTCATTGCCAGAATTTCTTGTGCCGTTGTGTGGGCGGGCACAACAGTGATGCGTGCTTTTTGTGTTGCCATAAGGCGGAGAATATTGCGTTTAATACCATAGTCAATGGCAACGATATGAAGATTGTGCACATTGTTTGTGCTATATCCTTTATTCCAACGCCATGGTTTTTCATCCCATTGCATTGACGATTGAGATGTCACTTCTTTCGTAAGATCAAGATTGACGAGACCATGCCATTTTTGTGCACGTTTTTTTAAAGAAGGAATATCAAAATTTCCATCAGGATTATGCGCAATAACAGCATTTTGCGCACCTTTTTCACGAATAAGGATTGTAAGTGCACGTGTATCAATACCACAAAGTGCAATAATTTTACGGGCTTTAAGCCATTGATGAAGGTTTTCATTGGCACGATAGTTTGAAGGATGTGTAATATCTGCCTTGAAAATAGCCCCAACAGCACCGTGATTGTTGAGAGGTGTAACAGCTTCAATATCTTCACTATTTGCCCCTACATTTCCTATATGAGGAAATGTAAAATTAACGATTTGTTGTGTGTATGATGGGTCTGTGAGGATTTCTTCATAGCCTGTGATGGCGGTATTAAAACATACCTCAGCTTCAGCAATACCTGTCGCACCTGTTCCTTTGCCTTCAATGACGGTTCCATCAGCAAGGACTAAGAGGGCTGTAGGTTTGCTAACACTCCAAGGGCTGTTCGATGAAACTGTTTGTATCATAGTGCTTATCCACAATTTACTTTCTGAAAGGTATAATGGTTAACTTTACACAAAAATCATACCTCTAACAGATGCTGTGTCTATTATTCTAGTCATGTTTCGCTTAAAACAGGAAGTATAAGGATATTCCATGAAGAGGTAAAGTCTTGTTTTTATCTTTTCTAAGATCGAGCTCTCAATTATTTTTTTATCCTCCATTGCAAGATGAATAAAGATTGGTTAAAAGGCATTTCCCGTTTGAACAAAATTGGATAAATTTATGTTGCGTGATCAGATTGATGGGGCTCTTAAGGCTGCTTTGAAAGTGCAGGATAGCGCGCGTCTTGCTACACTTCGTTTAATGAATGCTGCGGTTAGGGATCGTGATATTCTTTATTATGATGAAGGAAAACTAGAAGTCGATGATCAGCAGATACAGTCTGTTTTTACGAAAATGCTTCAACAGCGTGAAGCGTTAATGCGTGTGTATAAAGAATCTGGTTGCTTGGAGTTAGCAGAGAGAGAACAAGCAGAAATAGAAGTTATTCGTGAATTTCTTCCCTATCAGCTTAAAGAGATGGAAGTAGAACAGGTTATTTGTGAAGCTTTGGCACAAACGAAAGCTAAAAAATTACGTGATATCGGTAAGGTAATGGCGTGGCTTAAGGAACGGTATGCAGGGCAAATGAATTTTTCTAAAGTGTGCAATAATCTTCGTAAAAAATTGCAATAGATCTTATCAATTCAAAGGAATTGGACAATGATCTTTTGAAATGAGCCGGTTGTTTTTGGGGGCTTATAGGGCAATAGGACGTTTTTTTCTATCTTACATTTTTCTGTTTTTCAAAGCTGTTACATCATAAAAGAACAAAAAGATTATAGTTTTTTACTTTTAAAAAGATTTATTGTCGTCTTTTGTGATGTTTCAAAGCATCTTTTTGATAAAGAGTTGCTGTTATTTTTTAAGAGTGATGATTATTTAGCAAGAAGTTTAAATGCAGATGGTTTTACCAGTATGGGGAGTATCTGCTTAATTCAAGCGCTGGTTTTCATGATTGTGATAAGGAAGGAAAAACTTTAAAATGCTTTTTTATGAAAAATATTTTTAAGCTGAGATAAAGAAATATTCCGAATAGAAGTCTTTGTTTGTAATTTGTTTTGAAATGGCTTTAAGGATTTTTTGCTCTGATACCTCCCTTAAAACTATGAAAAATCTGTACATTGCGCAAAATAAAATGAGTATCCTCATTGATGGTGGGAGTGCAGTGGTGAGTCTTTTAAAAACAGCTCAGTGAGCAACAATGGCTTCCCCGTTAGCCGCAAACGGGAACGGCGTGCCCATAGCGTTCCTTGTTGGCCAATATGAATGTAATCGCGGGTTAGTTTGTCACTGTTAAATAAATAGTGGCCTAAGGGGATCGTTCCTAAATGCATCAAGGCTTGATTGTGGTGAAGGGTTTCTTGTGGAATGACAGTGCGTCCAAGGAGCCAAGGTTTATTATCACCCATCAATATGACTTCGCGTAACCAATAACGCGCACTTTTGGGAAGATGTTCTGCTTCTTCCTTTAATTTATCTCGTGTAATAAAACATTCGCGTTGTTGTTGAACTTGGAAGCAGGTGCAATATTTTTTTAATCGAAGCGTCATCGAACCCGTTTCCATGAGCCAATCCCGAATGTTTTCTGGTATGGAAGGATTTTGATCAAAGAGCCACTTCAGAGGTGGTAAGATGGAAACTTCAAGATCAGACATCGTTTTACTCCACATCTAAAATCCTATTCCACATGTTATGCTGAGTGCGCTAAAGAGATGGCTTTATTGTAGCACAGACGTATAAAAGCAGCGAGATTTTAATAGGAAAATATCAAATGAAAAATCGAAAGAAAAGATCTTTAAAAGAAGATATGTAAAAATAGGTTATGGAGTATTTTCTACTTTAACATTCGTTTGTAATTGCATAGGAAAAGGGATGAAGAGTAAAGAAAAAATTTTAAGAAGAGTAAAGCCCCTTATATTATATTTTAAAAAGCGGGATACTCAAACCTTTTAGATTAAGATGAAACGGTTATCGTATTTTTTATAATAAAAGTAGCATTATTTAGATAGATTTTAAGTTATATTAATGATTATTAATATCTTTTCATCGTTAAAAATCAATGCACAGAATGTATCATCATTTAAATTTTTTATTCAATGCTTTTGATCCCTTTAATTGATAATAATAAAAATATGGAAAAGGAGGATATCAACTTTATAGCGTTTATTCTTTTATTTTTATCATTTACGCTTACTCCTTATATTTTAAAAATATAAAAGAGCTCTTCGTTTTTTTTAGTAAAAATAGTCTTGTTGATGAAGTGTATAAACGTTAAGTATTACGCGGTAGGATCTTTAATTACCATGATTGGTTTTAGTCGCCTTTGTAGATTGCCATGACAGTGCAATGAGCTGGATTTGCAGGTTTGGTGCCAAGACGCGGTACAAAGTAAGTTCGTATTTTATTAAAATAATGCATACAGCTTTCCGTAATATGCGTAGGCTATAGATATAGAATGGCGTATTATAAAAGTTTTTACCGCTTTTTGTTAGATGTATGATGGTGTATGCTAGAAGTCGTAACTTAAGCACTTCACCATCATACCAAAAATGATATCAATGCGTTACGGGAAAATATTTCAAAATATTCCAATTCTATATTGAACACCCAAAGGTATTTGAATAAATAAATATTTTATGATCGGATTTTTTGTCCTATCCATATAAGAATACAGGCTCCTATAAAACCTGAAATAAGATAACCAAGCCAACCAGCAAAACTTATGCCTAAAAGACTAAAAAGGAAGCTCGCTAAGGCAGCGCCAATAATCCCTAAGATAATGTTTAACAATATTCCTGTTTGGCTTTTCATAATATACTGTGCAGCCCAACCAGCAACCCCGCCGATAATGATCGCTGCGATCCAACCGATATTTGCATTTTCCATTGTACTCTCCTTTGCCTGAATTTAGATTGTAACTAGAGTAAACTTTGTAAAGATCAAGGTTTATTCCCTTTTTACCCAGTGGAAAGGATATTTTGCTGAAGACTTTACTTATTAAGTTTCTCTATATTTAAATAGTATTAATATAATATAGTTATAAATATATTGAGTATGTTTATATATAATAAATTTTATTTATTATACTTTTAAAATAATTGTTTTATACAAAGTTTTTAAATAAAAAATTGTGATTAAAAACAATAAGTCAAATGGATATTTAAATATTTTTAGCTTTCCAATTGATATCAATATTGTTTTTAATGAGATTTAAAAATTTTTTGTTCATACTTTATAAAATACTGTATAAATTCAATCTCTAGAAATATTGATATAAATGTTGCAATTAGGGGGCATTTTGCATTCCTCATCGGATATTTCTTTATTTTCCTACTCCTGTGAAGTGGTCGCTTTTTTCCAAGGTGAATTTAGGCTGGCACGATCATACTTTTGCCATCTCCTTACGCCCCCTCTTTCAAAGCTTCTAAGCTTCATTTTACGACGGTGCTCGTAAAGGGTGATAAATTCATTGAGCATCTCCATCTTTGGGCTTCATAAAAGAGCAAGCCGGTAGTATAACACACTTGTCTCGAATAGTTCTTTGTTCTTAAGACAGTTCATAAGAGGTGTTTTAAGTCTTTTTTTGTATCATCTTATTCCATGCAGAATTATCCACATTTTAATGTGTAAGTGAATGGTTTTGATTGATTTAACAGGGAACGGCTTTGGAATGAAAGGATCTTACAATATCTTGGGGGCTCACTCAATATAAATGAGTAAATTATCATTATAAATCAATCTATTGCTTTATATAAAACACAGCTTTTGCTTTGAAAAGGCGAGACATTCTTTGTTCAAGAGCTTTATTCTACACGAGTTATGGGTCAAACCACTTAAGTACAAGAAAATAATTTTGAGAAATTCATTATGGATAGATTAAAAATGAAAGAAATTTACTCTATTGAAGAGAGTTCATTTAAAACGTCTAAAATACTTATTAAATCAATATATTAAGCAAGATATTTGAAGATTCAAAATTGAATAATTGATGGGGTCTGTTTCTTGTTTGATTTATTTTATAAGTTTAAGATTTTTCTATCTGTTCTTCAGTAGGATTGCATAGGCGCGAACTTTGAAGAAGCCCCTGTTCTTCCAAAATAGGGTAGATCATTGAGGTCAACAGAGAGTTAATTTGTTTAAGATCACGGACAGTATCAAGATGAAGGCTGGATGATTCTACATTTTTGAGATCCCCCTCACGTAAGCGTTTAAAATGTTTTAAACTCATCTCTTTTTCTAAGTTTCGTAGTTGATCTTTTTTTTGGACCAATAGATGGGCAGTGTGAGTATCACGGGAGACGAGAACATTAAATGCGATATGCGCGTTGGCCAGTACAATGGCATGGAAACGAAGGAGATCATTCCAGCCTTCGTTGCTGAACTTTAGATTTTTTTGTTGCTTCTTTTTAACCAGCATCAGCATATTATGAATAATGATATCGCCTGCTTGGTCTAATTTTATACAGGCGCCTAAAAGTTCTTGTGTTTGAAGAGCTTCTTCATCCGATAATTTTTGTCCTGCTAATCGTGCAAGATAAAGTTTGATGGCGATATGTTTTTTGTCCAATATGGTGTTTAGTTGATTGAGCTCAGCAATAATATTGGGATCTGGTTCTTCATAAAGTCCCATGATTTTTTCTAGCATGATGTCTACAAGATCACAAATATGAATAACTTCACGCATGACATTGGAGAGCGCTAGAGCTGGGCGTTCAAGAACGCTATCGTCAAGAGCTGTTTGATCCGATAAATTAAGCGTTTTATCGGTTTGCGTTTTTTTTGTACTCATATGAACGATTTGAGTGGTTAATTTTAAAACCCATTTTGAAAGTGGTATTCCAGCGAGGAGAATGAAAACATTAAAAATGATATGGGCGTTGATCACTTGAGTAGGTGCGTTGTTGCCAAGCCATGTGATGGGAGGTTGAAAAGACAGATATAAGATAAGCACAAGGATTGAACCAGCTCCACGCATGAGTAAATTCCCCAAAGGAACAAGGCGGGTATTCGGAGAAGCATTGCGTGTTAAAAGCGGTGCTATAAGAGAAGAGCCAAAGTTAACACCAAGAACCATGACAACGCAAAGTTGTGTATGGATAAGGTCGTAGTTGGCAAAATTAACCAGTAAAATGATTCCTGCAATGGATGAATGCAAGAGATAGGTTAAAGCCGCAGCTAACAAAAAAGTTGAAACAGAATCGGTTGAAAGGTAACGAATGATGCTCGGCAAAATTTCACTATCCCGCAAAGGTTCTGTCGCTGTACTGATCATTTGTAAAGATAAAATCAAAAGACCAATACCGATGACAATACGTCCTATTTGGCGCCATTCACGTTTTTGTGTTGTCATGAAGATACAAGTACCAATTAAAAGACAAAGGGGCACAACAAGTGTGAGATCGTAGGTGAGAATTTTAACAACGAGTGCTGATCCTAATTCTCCTCCACGTACAGCCATAAGTCCTGCTATTCCAGAGACAAAACCAGATTCAACAAAAGAACCAACGAGAAGCGTTATGGCGGTAGAGCTCTGTAAGATCATCGCTGTAAAAAGCCCAAAACTTACCGCAAACAATGGTTTTGAAATGACGTGGCGCAGGTTATCTTTAAGCTTGTCACCATAGGCACGTTCAATTCCTGTGCGCACCATGCGTGTCGCCCAGAGAAGTAAAGAAACAGCGCCAGCAAGATGAAGGAGTACCAATGAACCATTCATGATACTTTTTCTTTCTCTTTTGTTTATGAATAGGGTTAACTCAAAATTGATAACTTGAAGTTTATTGCTTTTACTTTGCTTTTGCTTTGAATGCTTGATTAAAATCAGAACCGCTTGGATTTTGAAAAACCTTTAGACCAAAACAGTGAAGAATGGAATAAAGATGATCGAAAATATCACCTTGAATTTGTTCATAGTCTAGCCAAACAGTTGTGTTCGTAAAGCAATAGATTTCCAAGGGCAAACCATTTTCTGTAGGGGGCAGTTGTCGGGCCATAAAGGTCATATTGGGGTTGATGTTGAGATGCTGTTGTAGATAAGCAAAAACATAAGCACGAAAAGTTCCAATGTTGGTTAAACGGCGCGTATTGGCTACAACGTCATGATTTTTATCTAATTGAGCGTTCCATTGATCAATTTCTGCTCTTTTTTGCGTGAAATAATTTTCTAATAAATTAAATCGGGAAAGATATTCTTGTTCTTCTTCTGTGAGAAAATGGATACTGGATTGATCAATAAAAAGAGAGCGTTTGATGCGTCTGCCACCTGATTCTTGCATTCCACGCCAATTTTTAAAAGGGTCGGTTACAAGCTTACGGATTGGTACTGAGGTGATGGTGTTGTCGAAATTTTGAACTTTAACAGTATGAAGGGCAATTTCAATAACATCACCATCAGCACCAAGATTGGGAATTTCAATCCAATCACCAACACGAACCATATCGGTGGATGAAATTTGAATACCGGCAACAAGAGAAAGAAGTGTATCTTGAAAAATTAACATGAGAACTGCGGCCATTGCACCAAGACCGGAGAAAAGAATAAGAGGGGAACGGTCAATTAATGTGGCGACCATTAAAACTGCCGCAATCGCAAAAAGTGCAATTTTAGCAATTTGAATATACCCTTTTATTGGTTTTAGTCGGGCTGTTGGCCGTTGTTCGTAAAGGATATTAATGATATTGAGACAGGCAGAAATTGTTAGAACAACGAAAAAGATAATGAAGGCATTGGCAACATTATTGATGACAGTGCTGAATGCATCGGGCAATGTTGGTATAAAATTAACACCGACTGAAAGAATAAAAGCTGAAATGATATTTGCTAGGTATTGAATAGCATTTTTAATATCAGTTGTTGTATTCTTGGGGAGGAGAGAAGAAAGTTTTTTTGCTCCGTGGATGAGTAATTTTCGTCCTACAAAGTTGATTAAAAGGGCAAATATAGTAAGAATAACAAGCCAAGAAATAGCTTCTAACCACGGATATTGAACAAAAAAATCGATCACTTTTACTCTCCATTTCTAAAATTATAGGCAGTTGAGAGATTAAAATTTTACAACTGCTTAAGAGGAAGTCTTGGAATTATGCTCTAAAGTCATTAAATATGCAAAAAAGAATTTTTAAACTCTGTGAGAGATAATGCGTTTCCCGCCTGATTTTCTTAATGAACTGCGTAGCAGACTTCCAATTTCAATAGTGATTGGTCAACGGGTGGACTTTGATCCTCGAAAAAGTAAGCCTTCACGGGGAGATTTTTGGTGTTGTTGTCCATTTCATGGTGAGAAAACGCCCAGTTTTCATTGTGATGATCATAAAGGGCGTTATTATTGTTTTGGTTGTGGGGTCAGCGGAGATATTTTTACCTTCCTGTGCGAGCTTGATGGATTGCATTTTTCAGAAAGTGTCGAGCGTTTGGCTGATTTTGCAGGAATGAAACTCCCTCTTTTGGATCCACAAAGTCATCAACGTCAAATGGAAAAAGCTGACCTTTATGATGTGATGAAGATTGCGACAGATTTTTTTCAATATCATTTACGCGATCAAGAAGGTGCGCAGGCACGTCGTTATCTGGAGGAACGTGGTGTTACGCAAAAACTTATAGAGCGTTTTCGAATTGGTTTTGCACCGGTAAGGCGTACAGCTTTGAAAGAAGCTTTAAGTGCCCGTGGTATCTCAATAAAGCAAATGGAAGAATGTGGACTTCTCACAGGGCATGAGGAGAGGGGGGCTTCTTATGATCGATTTAGAAATCGCATTATGTTTCCTATCGAAGATTTGCGTGGACGTGTGGTGGCTTTCGGAGGGCGCGCGTTAGAAAAAGAGACGCGCGCAAAATATCTTAACAGCCCGGAAACAGTGCTCTTTCATAAAGGAAATATACTTTATAATGCGGCAGCGGCTCGCAAAAATAGTCGCTTTGTTGGCGATGAAAAAATTCATTCACTTCTGGTTGTCGAGGGGTATATGGATGTCATTGCATTGACTAAAGCCGGTTTTGAGGGAGTCGTAGCACCCTTAGGAACAGCATTGACGGAAGCGCAAATTGAGCTTTTATGGCAGATGGGAAAGGAGCCCATTTTGTGTTTTGATGGTGATGCTGCTGGTTTAAAGGCTGCTTTTCGCGTTGCTGATCGGGTATTGCCTCTTTTAAAGGTTGGGGTTTGTGTCTACTTTGTTTTGTTGCCACAAGGAAAAGATCCTGATGAAATTGTTTGTGCTGGTGGTGCGTCCCTTTTTTCTTCTTTTTTGCAAAAAGCCATACCTTTGATTGAGCTTTTATGGTGGCGGGCTACCTATGGAAAGCATTTTGAAACGCCAGAGGCACGAGCGGCGCTTGAAAAACAACTCAAACAACAAATTTTTACGATTAAGGATGAAGATGTCCGTCGTTATTATTTGCAAGATATAAAACAACGTCTTTTTGATTTTTTTCGTCCCTCTTTTTCAAAAAAGAAGGGGGGAGGACGCTATGAACAGGCTTCACCCAATAGGATCTTTAAAGATCAATCCTTTTCTTTGTTAGAAAATTCTGAAATAGTACGAAATTCTTCGCAGGCTATTCCTTTACGTGAAGCTGTGATTTTACTTACTTTAGCTTACTATCCTGAGTTATGGCATGAAAATTTTGAGATTCTCTCTGAGTTAGAATTAAAAAATACACAATTGATGTATTTTCACCAAACGATGTTGGAAATTCTTGGGAATCAACTGCTTCATGATAAAGAAACAATGGTTGCGTTCTTAGAAAAAAGAGGGCAAAAGGCTTTATTAGAGCGTATGAAACATCTTGTGCAAAATATTGGTATGCGTATTATCTTTGCTGGAGCTCCTATAGAAGATGCACGTGCTATATTAAAACAAGCTGTCTACTTGCATCTTCAGGAATACCACCTACATAAGAGGTTACAGGATATTGAAGAACAACTTGTAGAAAATCCTAAGAGTGAGGTTTTTGATCTGCTTCGGGAGATAAAAAATGAGCTGGAGCAGATGCAGGCGACAGAAGCATTAATTGAAGGGTTTGGAAGTTGGTTGGATGAAAAAATAGACGGGAATACACAAGATACGATAAAATGATTCGCTTTTTTAATGCGAATCAGTCACTTAAATTTTAGATGAGGAAGTGTATGTGGAATGACATTTTCATAAAGATGATAATGAAATTTTAGAATGAATTTTAGGAAAAGCGGGAAATTGGTTCTTAACGATAGGGTACAGAGATTATCTCAGAAGGGCTGAGAGGTGTCGGGGAAACTTCTGGAGTTTTCCCGCGTTTTTGTCTGGATGATAAGTTTATCTGGATATTAAGGCATATACAAAATGTATTCTTTCCAATAGTAATCTCTTAAAAGGAAGTATATATGAGAAACTGTTGGTCGATTTAAGTGAGAACAAAAAAGCTGGTCACATGGAAACTATGGTTACATGGAAGCTATGAAGTGATCGAGTGGAGTTTATGGTATGGCAACAAAGGTTAAACAGAAAGATAATACGGAAGTAACAACCCAAGCGAGTTTGGATGGTCCTCTTCTTGATTTTTCTGATGATGCCATCAAGAAAATGATTAAACTTGCCAAAAAAAATGGTTACGTAACGATGGATGAACTTAATGCTGTTCTTCCTTCCGATGAGGTTACGTCCGAACAAATTGAAGATATCTTGGCGATGTTTTCTGAGATGGGGGTTAATGTTGTCGATGATGAGGATGAAGTTGAGTCCGAAAATTATGAAGACGAAGTTACGGTAGAGGGGGGGGATTTAGTAGAGGCCTCTAGCCACGCACTTGCAACGACAACGAATAAACGCGAAGTAACAGATCGTACGGATGATCCGGTGCGTATGTATTTACGTGAGATGGGAGCTGTTGAGCTTCTGTCACGGGAAGGCGAAATTGCCATTGCTAAGCGTATTGAGGCAGGGCGTGAGACAATGATTGCGGGACTTTGTGAGAGCCCTTTAACTTTTCAGGCCCTGATTATCTGGCGTGATGAGTTAAAAGAACAGCGCATTCTTCTTCGTGAAATTATTGATCTTGAAACGACTTATGCTGGTCCAGAAGCAAAACAGGCTCCTGTTATTGAACGAAGTGAAGTTGATAAGATAAAAGAAGAAAAGATGTCTTCTGCTATACGTAATATGGGGGAAAATATAGGAGAAAGAAGCATTGAAGAAGATGATGAAGAAGACGATGATGATGTTAACTTATCCCTTGCAGCAATGGAAAATGAACTTTGTCCTCAAGTTATGGAAACATTGGACTTTATTGCTCAAACCTATGTAAAATTACGCAAATTACAAGATCAGCATGTTGAAAGCAGTTTGGCAGAGCGTAAAGAGGGGGCTCTTACAGCTTCTCAAAAGAAAAAATATATTCAACTAAAGGGTGAGTTGATTCAAGCCGTAAAGTCTCTCTCTTTGAACCAAAATCGTATTGAAGCTTTGGTTGAACAGCTTTATGACATCAATAAGAGATTGATTCATAATGAAGGTAAGCTAAAACGAATTGCGAACAGTTATGGCATTGGCCATGAAGATTTTTTAAAGGAATATCAAGGCCGTGAATTAGATGCGGATTGGATGAATTATATTGCCGCTTTGCCTGCACCGGGTTGGAAAGAATTTTCAATGCGTGAAGCAAAAGAAATTCAAAAACTGCGGAGTGAAATACAAAATCTCGCGCAAGAAACGGCTATTTCTATTGGTGAATTTCGCCGGATTGTGATGCAGGTGCAGAAAGGTGAGCGCGAATCAACCATTGCGAAAAAAGAGATGGTCGAATCTAATTTACGTCTTGTCATTTCAATTGCAAAAAAATACACGAATCGTGGTTTGCAGTTTCTTGACCTTATTCAAGAGGGAAATATCGGTTTGATGAAGGCTGTGGATAAGTTTGAATATCGGCGCGGCTACAAATTTTCAACTTATGCCACATGGTGGATTCGTCAAGCCATTACGCGGTCAATTGCAGATCAGGCACGCACTATTCGTATCCCTGTTCATATGATTGAAACAATTAATAAAATCGTTCGTACTTCACGTCAGATTCTCCATGAAATTGGACGAGAGCCAACACCAGAAGAATTATCTAGCAAGCTTTCTATGCCGTTAGAAAAAGTGAGAAAGGTTCTAAAAATTGCAAAGGAACCTATTTCGCTCGAAACACCTGTTGGTGATGAAGATGATTCTCATTTGGGTGATTTTATCGAGGATAGGAATGCATTATTACCCATTGATGCTGCTATTCAAGCAAACTTACGCGATACGACAACCCGCGTTCTTGCTTCATTAACACCACGCGAAGAACGTGTTTTGCGGATGCGTTTTGGGATAGGGATGAATACAGATCATACTCTAGAAGAAGTAGGACAACAGTTCTCAGTTACAAGAGAACGCATTCGTCAGATTGAAGCAAAGGCACTTCGTAAATTGAAGCATCCTAGCCGCTCACGAAAATTACGCAGTTTTCTCGATTCTTAAATAAAGAAATTGGTGCATTTAAATCATTTTCCCTTTCTTCTTCATAGAGGAGGAGGTTTGTTAATGTGTACTTAGAGATTTTTTGAGAAAAATATGGGAAGACTTCAAATAATCTAGAAAACTTACGATATTTAACGTTTTTTATAGCTTTGAGGTTTTGTACTTCTCTGTTTCAAAAGAATAGATATAAGGCAAAGAGTGGTCATGAAGCAGAGAGGTGAGGGGAGCTTTTAAGAAATGAACGATAAAATATTATCTTGCCTGGAGCGGTTCGTTTTTTCTAAGATGGGATATCTTAAAAATAAATTTACCGTACAGCGTACTGTCTTTTTGATGAGAAAGATGTATTCTTTGTAAGAATTATTCACTTGTTTTTACACAACGCATTTTACTCCTTGTCAGTTTACAAAGGGATTTTTCAATGGGTTATATTCATTTATATGCGCTATTTTTTGAATATGCCTTTTTCTTCAGATCAATTTTAAGAAAATTGTATGAAGTAAGCATTGAGCTGAATCTTTTTAAGAGACAGAAATCAATAAAATTATAGAAATTAAACTTCTAATTTTTTTTATTAATCGTTTTAATTAAAAAGGTGTGTCTGAGTTTATGAGTAGAGAACTTCCTTTTTGGAAAGTAAAAAAATTAGAAGAACTTTCCTTTTCTGAGTGGGAAAGCCTTTGTGATGGCTGTGGTCGTTGTTGTCTCCATAAAGTTGAGGATGATGATACGGGCGATCTATATGTGACTAGTATTGCTTGTCGTCTTTTAGATGGGGAAACTTGCCAGTGTCGAGACTATGTTCATCGTAAATCAATTGTACCAGATTGTATATCGTTAGATATTACAACAGTTAAAACGGCGCGTTGGCTTCCAAGAAGTTGTGCTTATAAATTAATTCATGAAGGAAAAGATCTCCCATGGTGGCATCCATTGATATCAGGAGATTGTCAGACGGTGCATAACGCACACATTTCTGCACGTGGATACATAGAGATCTACGAAGATGAATTGTCATCTGAAGAAGATTACCTTACTCATATTACTGGTCTCCTATGCGAAGGCCAGTAATATGAGCGTTTTATACAATGGTTGGTGATTTAATCGATCGCAAAGACGACAGTGACACTCACATTATAATTTAATTCACCCCCGGCAAAATTTGTATCTGCGTAGCTTGCATCTGCTGCTCTACTCATGAGACGCGGGGTTGGACGATAGTAATCATCTTTTTCATTGATTTCAATAATTTTTCCTAATTTTAAATCAGCCGCTTTTGCTATTGTTTGCGCTTTTTCAATGGCTTCAGTAATGGCTTTTTTACGTGCTTCTTGATAAAATGGCTTTGTATCTGCGTTGGTAAAAGTGATGCCATTCACTGAATTAACTCCCAAGGCCATTGCTTGGTCAAAGATTTTACCAGCATTGTTAAGATCACGAATGCGTACAGTTAAAGAATTTGAAACGTGATAGAGTTTTTCATTATTCTTTTTTTCGTGGGACGACTGATAAATAGATAAACCTGATGTTTGTAAATCATTGGCTTGGATGCCATTATTTTTAAAAGCTTTTATAATATCGTTGACTGATTGATTATTGGACGCTAATGCTTTCTGAGCTGTTTTATCATGGGTGACAACGGCGAGATTAATAATTGCCATATCCGGTGCAGCTTGACTCTCTCCCACTGCGGTCACTGTAATCGTTGCATCTCTTTTATTTTCTTCAGCATAAGCACGTACAATAGTCAACGAAGTGGCTAAGAGTGTGAATATTAATATAGCTATTTTAACCAAAGAACTCTTCAATGGTTGAATTTTCTTTTCTATCATATCTATTCCTTTACATTTGTTATGACTACTCTCTCATTTTTGAGAGTTCTTGTAAAGAAATTAGGGCATTAGAAAAAAAACCAATAGAAAAGAGAAAAAGATGGGTTATAATCCACGTCAGCTCTTGTATCATAGAGCATTTTAGTTTAGAGAGAGACCACCTATATGGGGCCTGTAGCTCAATTGGTTAGAGCCAGCGGCTCATAACCGCTTGGTTGGGGGTTCGAGTCCCTCCGGGCCCACCAATAGGGGATTGTCCAATAGGAAAATGAATACTTAGTGAAAGTTTGAAGATGCTCCTTTGCTTCGTTTTTTGATTTATTTCTCCGTTTGTTCTTGATTGTTTTGTCATTTTTTGTTGCAGTGTTTTTCTATAAATCATTTTAATATATAGAATGATGATATATTTTTCAGTCTCATCAAAAAAATGCTTTCATTTGCAACATTGGGGAAATTTGGATTAATTTGATGTGTGTTTCTGCTTACACTCTTAATTCATATACTGTTTTTTACTTTATTCTGTGAGATGTTTTTCATAAAGTAGGAGTTTAACCTCTTCATGAGGTGAGTTTGTCTATGCTTGTTCTGCAAATGACAGGATCGAATAAAATCAAAGCTAAACATTGTGTTTGTTCATAGCAAATGTCGCGGAAAACGGTGAGTGTCAATCCACTTTCTTTGAATGATCTCTACCTTTTGGGATGTTTGAATAACATCTTCTGCCGCATGCTCAAATTGTTATTGAACTCAGAAAATCTTTTTTGACCTTATTCTCATAAGGAATCGTCCGTATTTTGGTAAATCTTCCATTTTTTTATATTAATTATGAAAAGAGTTTTCTCTTTTCTGCAAAATGACTAACAAGGAAAGTAATTTTTTGTTGGGAAAGTACACTTTTTTTCAAAGATCATAATTTTTTATTTACGTGAGAGAATTTCTTCCTTGTTGTAAATCTATATACAATTTACGTATGGAGATCATAGGTGATGATTCATTTTATTTTTTAAACATCGCCATTTTTATTCATGATAGAGAATTAGTATTTAAAGAGTGTTTTTAGAGGGAGATTGCTTTGTAAATGCATTACAGGGTTTTAGGGATCGTGACTGTTTATAAGGACTTATTCCTATAACATTGTTATATTCTTATTTTGTAATATTGTTTAAAAAACATAGATGGTTCTATGTAGAATAAGATTATGGTATATTTTTCTTTTGAAATAAGCTTTTTCGTATTCTCTTATAAAGAGTTCAGGGATATTTTCACATTAATTTGTTATTGGTCCGAATCATAGGATTTTCGTAATATTATTTGCGTTGTTGATAGGTCGTACCAATTTTCATAAGAAAGTTTGGATCGAGCGATGCTTTCTTTTTCACCATGGTACATAACTCATAGAATTTTATCTTATTTTATAAAATAAGTTTGTACACAATTGCTTCCATACTGCCTATTGCAAATATTTTTTTCTAAGGTATGAGATATATTTAAACGCTTTAGCGTTATATTGTTTGACAATATGGAGTGTGACTATGAAGAGTGATGAAAAATTTGAGGCGACTTTATCGGATATTATTGTTAAATGGGAGTCTTTATCAACCTCTCAAAAGCAAGCAATATTGGATAGAGTAGAAAATTCTACAACTGCTTCTCATTCAACAGAACATTTAAAGCCTCAATCTTCTTTTTATCTCCAGACGAAATCAAAGCTATAAGTTTTAAGTCTTCATCGGAGATGTTGAAGCCAGTTATGACATATATGGCGCTAGCATTTCCGAGTGTATTTAGAATAGCCATCAGTTTATCGACTGAAGGTCTCTTGCCTCCTTTTATCATTTGTTGGACATAGTTTTGTCCACATCCTGCTGCTCTGCTTATTTCGATCATTGTCCGTCCGTCACTTTTTATCAATTCAATTAAGCGTTGGAACCAATCTTTTTCAGTCTTTGTCATTTTTAGACCTTTACACATTTACGCTATAGCGTTAATATTGCGTCGCGAATCCATAATATATGATACAAGGAGCGTGAAAATATCCATGCGTAGCTCTTCGCTAATGAAGCATATAGAGTTGTTTTTAACTAATAACAAAATGTCCCCATACACTTTTAGATTCGAATCAATAAAAATGGTTCCTTAGTTCCACGGTTGTGAAGAAATCAGCGCGTATACCAGAAACGGTAATACGCATGCGTGTTTTCATAAGATTTCGCTGTGATAGTATACGTAGCAGCATTATAAATCAAGATATACCCCAACATCAGCATTTGTAAAAATTCTGTGTTAAGTCGGTATGTGAGCATATGATGAAGCTTTACAGCCTTAAGATATAAAATCGTGATTATAGAAAAAACATAAATTCATAAGTTTAAAATGCTCATTTCTCTTTTATTGTAATAAATTAGGTCACTATCAGATGGTACGTCGTATGTATGTGTTAAAAAACTTTGGAAATATCAAAAAAAGTGATTTTGCTATTTTTATAGAACATAAAAATAATTTGGGGCACGAAGATGGTTGTGTGGGGAATAGAATACACGCAACCAATACTCCTATGAAGATGGGGGTACTTTTGATGATACGACAGTTTATAATAAAATCTGTGTTTATGACAATGCGCTAATATATGATCGTCTAAGGTGGTCAAGAATTTGCATGTTTATGAGGGGGGGGGAGAATTTTTTGTCATTTGAATATGAGTGGAGAGGTATATGTTTATACTAACGTAGTCGTTTTGGGTTAAATTTTGAATGCTTAATATCTCAATATATTGAAGTTTGTAGAGATACTCGTGATTATAGAAAGGCTCGTGTTTATAATAATGTTTTGGTTTGTGGTGATGTAAAAATTTGTGGGAAGGTACAACTTTACAGAAAAGCTGTGTTTTGTGACGCTGAAGATTTTTGTAATAATGAAAAAATTTTCACATACATCCATATTCCATACAGCGAAAAGAGGAAGATAGGGACATTTCAAAGAAGGCGTGTATTGGTTTTATCACATTATTCGTTTTGTTAGGAGTTCCTTATTTTTTATATTTTGGATCAGTAAATATGTCGCAAGTAATTGGTGAGAGCGTGTGGATTTAGCCGCTTTCAGAGTGTTTTTTTGCGTCATTTATCAATGTTTTAATGGAGAAAATAGGAATTCCGAGGGCGATTATTCGCACTTGGAATATGTGGTTTATTGCCTTCTTTTTTGATGGAGGATGAATCAAAACAAATTGCTTAAGATGATCACTTGAGCGGTAATGAGAGGAGATCAAAATGAGTGTAAACGAAATTTTATTGGGAGCAATGATTGTTGTTTTGTTGTTCAGTGGAGTTATATTTCGGTTTTCTTTATATTATCGCAGTCAAATTAAAGCTCTAAAAGAGGAATCCAGAAGGATAAAGCATGAGTTTTTGAGGGATTCTATGAAGATGACTGAAGAACGAGATAGAACTCTTAGAGAGCAAAATATGGTGATTAAAAGACGAGATAAAGCAATTGAAAAACTAAAAAAACAAATTAGGCAATATGAAGAAAATGAAAAAAAATATCAAAAAGTGCTTAAATCTGAAGATAATAAAAGCTAATCATATTCATATTTTGCATCCAATTTATCCATTAAAGGATTTTTAGATGCGTTAGAAAGATTAGAAATAATAAGAAAGAGACATGACTTTCATAAAGTTTATAATGATGCTTATAGAGAGGTTGTCTTGGAAAAGAATATTCAAGGTTACTCTGATCAATAATTTATAAAATCGTTAAAGTTTATAGAAAGGTAATCGTTGGCGACAAAATAAAATTTATGATACTGTCCCAGTTTATAGCTATGCTAGAGCATTAAAAAGGGGATCTATACGGTCCGGCTATTGTTATATTATGTAGAAAACAATTTTGCGTATTCTTCTTAGGTTTTAGGTATAATGTTGCGATAGTTTCAAGGAATAGGCATAAAAAATTGCATGATAATAAAAAGAAAGAGATATTTTATTTTTATGATGATGAAGGGATAAGTCAGTTATGATAATTCGATATAAAATAGAACGATAAATGCAAACGATATTGACAGCTAGGAAAGCACTTACATTCCCAATTTATAATCTATTTTCTCTTCATGGACGTTGTTCTATGAAGAAATGCAGGGCTTGTGGAATTTTTCGCTTGATAGATGCTATAAAAATTCAATTATATCTGAATATAATACACACTCTACAAACATTTAATTGTTACGCACACGTACTAAAAATAATGCAAAAAACTTCTTTATTGAGAAAAAATCAGTCACCTCTCATTCATTACAAAAATGTAACCAGCAATCTCATTATACAAATTAAACTCTTAACCTTAATGGTAAAGAATGTTAAGACTGCAGTTCTTTAATAAGAGCTTTATGGGTAATTTCTTTGATTTGCTCAATATTCATTAAGATATCTTGTTTTGTTGGATATCCTTTACTCGAAAAAGCAATTTTTTGTGCATCTCCTGAGATCAAACGCCAATACCACTGATTGTGAACACCTTGAAACACCTCAAAATACATGTTTCTAACCTCATAAAATAGCTGATAATTTTCAGGATGAATACTCAACTAACCCATTTACAAATACTAATGTATGTCTCTATAGGAAGTCGTCAATATATTCCCCTTAAATTTTTTGACCTTTAAAAATAATTTCTATGAGAGCTATTATTCTTCTAACAAGAAAAAATTTCTTGTCAATAAGATATGAATAAGAATTTTATACTATAAAATTATTTTTCTAAGTTAATGACAATATATGTTTATTTACAATACAAATATTTTTCTTTTACAAAAATAAATTTTATAGAGCGCAAAAACTTCCACCAGGATGGATAGAGGAAAGATACTTGTCTCCATGCTGGTGGCGCTTAATCACTTCTTGTTTTTTTGAAGTAGACGTTTATTGATTAGCAATAACTTCTTTTTGGGATACGCTTCGAATGAGTAAATCAATGAATAAGCTAAGGGTATAAGAATTAGCCATTTTGGCTTTCATGTCGATCAGAGAGGTTGCAGTTTTAGGGTTAAGGCCATTTGATAAACCTTGTCTTGATAAATATTGCTGCAATTTTTCATAAGAGCTATCGATTTTTTCTTGATTTATTTTTTCATTACGATCACACTTGGTAAGTGTTTCTTCTAACCCCTCAATTTTTTTTATAAAATAATTCCAGTCAAAATCACCTTTTGTATATTCGGAGTCAAACATTTTTCCTTGTCCGGTTAAAAGCCAATTAATGTTGACACCATATAGCGTGCGATATGTTTGTAAGACACTAAGATTGGGTTCTCTCTCTCCACGCTCATAAAAAGCAATGGAATTTTTTGTCATACTAAAACTTTTAGCTAAGGTTTCACGTGATGGATCGCCTAAAGCAAGACGTACATAACGTAAACGTTTTCCAAATATGGTTTTTGATTCAGTTTCAGGACGTGCCACGAATTATCTCCCTCAGTAAATCATCATGGTATAAATCATTAAATAATAAAAGCACACTATGTATTAATATTCTATGACACAATGTCAATATTTATCGTTTTAATTTTTCTTTATTTTTTTGTTTTAATGGATAAAAAATACTCTCCCAACTCTCTTGTGTTGACGATTAACATTCATTTCAAAACAAAATTCTTTGTTTACTGCATTTGTCTTTTACTTTTTTGAGAAAATTTCCATGTAACTTTACCATATATATTCTATACACCTCTGTATTAAGAGATGCAACTTTAAAGAAATACAAGCTTTTGATTTGTATTATGTGTGTTCTGTAGGTGAATTAGAAAATAAACTTTGAGGAATGATCATGTCCCTATTACGCTATTTTGGTTTTGCTTTTTTTTTCACCATTATTGGTGTTTTTTTAGGAGGGGTTATCGGTTGGTTTGAAACGGAAAGCATTACTGGTTTTTTTAGATATTTTTTTATTTGCTGTGTTTTAGGGGTTTTGGAAATTTCTTTATCCTTTGATAATTCTATTATTAATGCACGTGTTCTTAGTAAAATGAATCCGTTATGGCGTCGTCGTTTTCTTATATGGGGTATTTTGATTGCTGTATTTGGGATGCGGATTGTTTTCCCGTTGTTAGTAGTTGTCGTGGCTGTTGGGATTAATCCAATTGCGGCAGTTAAATTAGCAATAGGGGAACCACATCGATATGCCGAAGTTTTAACCAATGCGCATATGGGAATTGCCGCTTTTGGAGGAACTTTCCTTATGATGGTTGGCTTAAAATATTTTTTTGATTCTGAAAAAGAGGTACATTGGCTTGATGTTATAGAGAAAGCTGCTCAAAAGTTTGGAGCACTTGTTGGAATGGATATTGCAATTGTTTTGATTTTGATCTTATTCGTATCAGGGCAGATTGGGGCGGAAGATAAAGTCACTTTTTTATTGGCAGCCCTTTATGGACTTTTAACTTTTATAGCTGTTGAAGCTGCCGGTCATTTTTTGGATGCTTCTAAGAAAACTTTGACGACAGTAGCTCAAGGGGGACTCGGGGCATTTCTTTATTTAGAAGTTCTCGATGCGAGTTTTTCTTTCGATGGTGTGGTTGGTGCTTTTGCTTTTTCACACAATCTCTTTATTATCGCAATTGGTCTTGGGATTGGTGCATTTTACGTTCGTTCTATGACAATTATGTTGGTCGAATCAGGTACATTGTTGCATTATCGTTATTTGGAGCATGGTGCTTTTTATGCAATTTTAGTTCTTGCCGTGATTATGTATCTGCAAACGATTATATCGGTTCCTGAAGTCTTAACAGGACTTGTGGGAGTCTGTATTATTGGAATGGCATTGTATTCTTCGCTTCGTTTTAAACGTCGTCAATTGGATAAACATGTTGCGTCTTAACTAATAAAACTTCTATTTTTTTCATAATTTTGTTTATCGCATATTCGTAATAGAATTAATAGAAGAGATCTTTCGTGCAAAACAAAATGCCATTGTCTTTCTTACTTAGTGGAGTCCTTATTTTAAAGTTGAATCTATGACATGCTTCTTCCCGTGAAGGGATAATGTAAAATCTCTTGGATAGATTGGACTTAAATAAAAGGTGCAAACGGGCATTATTATTTTTTATCCGCTTTAAGGACGTCGACAGCTCTTGTATTTAACGATGTATAAGAGGCATTTTTACTGCTTTCTTGAATGATTGTTATTTTCATATTGATCCCATTTGTGACGTGTAAGAGAATAGTTCATTCATTATAAATTAGGTTTGAAATGAGAGAATCTTATCCTATTCTAGGTTTCTCACTTAATATGAAAAAATATGCAAAGAATAATTTATTTCTTATAAATCAGTGCCCTTATAATAAATCGCTAGAAAACAATATTTTAGGAAACCATTAACAGTTCGATACCAGCTTCGTTCATCGTTTTAAGCATTGTGTTCAGGGATTCGTTTACATCAATACCAGCGCAGGCATTTAATGAAACACTGACTTGAAAACCATATTGTATGGCATGTAGAGCAGAAAATCCAACACAAAAATCTGTTGCTAAGCCACACATAACGAGCTTGGTAAAACCATGTTCTTTGAGATAAACTTGTAAACCCGTTGGTGTTTTTTGATCATTTTCAAGAAAAGCAGAATAACTATCCATTTTTTGATTATAGCCTTTTCTAAGGATAAGTTGTGCCTTTTCTACTCTGAGAGATGGGTGAAATTCTGCTCCTTGTGTTCCTTGTATGCAATGATCAGGCCAAAGTATTTGAGGGCCATAGTCAAGATTGATGGTATCATAGGGCTTTTTTTCAGGATAGCAGGAAGCAAAGCTGCAATGGTTTTTGGGGTGCCAGTCTTGGGTTAAGATAACGTGATCAAAACGATTAATGAGATTATTGACGGTGGGTAAAATAGCATCACCTTGTGGTACTGCAAGTGCTCCACCAGGTAAGAAGTCATTTTGAACATCAATGACGAGTAAGGCTTTTTTTTCCATAAATATATTCCTATAGGAGATGAGCTTTTATCGTATTTTTAAAAGCTATATTTCGTCTTGAAGTTTTAAAATGGCTTGTTGAAGATTGATCTTATTTTTATAATTATCAAGCCAAAAGAGGGGAATAGGTAAGTTTTTACAGTTTATTTTATAGTTTTTTACGAAGTGTAACCACGTACCAATGGGAAGCGTACTGTCGTTATTTGTTGCGACGTGTTGACGCAAAGCTTTCATGATCATTGGGCTTGGGACGTCAGATCCCATAAGGCGGCAGTCGTTTTGTAAACGCAATTTAAGCCACATCAAGGCAAGGGGTGAAGTCCATTGTTTCCCGTAACAAAAAACTGATGAAAAGAGGGAAGGATTTTTTACTGCGTAATGCAAAGCCCATAAAGAAAAAAAAGAAGGCGCATAGAGAACTACTTTTCTTTCTGTCTCCATATTACATTGATAGGTTGGTTTAATACGGTAAAAATATAATGTTATATCTGGTATGGAAAAGAGGGGTAATGTTTGATAACATGTTTCTGGTACTGCTAAAAAGATTTTCTTTTTGCTTCTTGAAGGGATGTTTTTTTGCATTTAAAACCATACAGGGGCTTGTGAGATAAGAAAAAATGTACCAATATTAAAGCGAAAAGCTTTTGAGACGATGTAAGCTCTATTTACTGTACAGTTTCAAAAAGCGAAAGCAGTTTTTTAAAAATCCTAATCTTTAATATCGCACAATATAAAAAGAAATTTATATAAAGAGAAATTTATGGCACGTCAATTTATCTACCATATGGCTGGGCTCAACAAGTTTTACGGCAATAAAAAAATTTTAGAAAATATTCATTTGTCTTTTTATCCAGATGCGAAGATCGGCATTTTAGGACCAAATGGTGCGGGTAAATCGACTATTCTACGGATTATGGCTGGGCTAGATAAAGAATATACAGGAGAAGCATGGCTTTCTGAAGGGGCACGCTGTGGCTATCTACCACAGGAACCTTTGCTTGATGCAAGTAAAGATGTGCGTGGCAATGTGATGGAAGGTGTTGCGGATAAACAGGCTATTCTTGAGCGTTATAACGAATTGATGATGAATTATAGCGAGGAAACGGCTGATGAAAGTGCAAAGCTTCAGGATATTATTGACAGTCAGAATCTTTGGGATTTAGAAAGTCAAGTGGAAATGGCGATGGCTGCTCTTGGTTGTCCGCCAGCTCAGGGTGATGTGACAAAACTTTCGGGTGGTGAAAAGCGGCGTGTGGCGCTTTGTAAATTGCTTTTGTCAAAACCTGATTTGTTGCTTTTGGATGAACCAACAAACCACTTAGATGCTGAAACGACGGCTTGGCTTGAAAGGTATCTGCGTGAATATCCTGGCGCTGTACTTTTAATAACCCATGATCGTTACTTTCTCGACAATGTTACGGGATGGATTTTAGAGTTAGATCGTGGTAAAGGTATCCCTTATGAGGGGAACTACTCTGCTTATTTGGGGGCTAAAGCTAAGCGTTTGGCTCAAGAAGGGCGTGAAGAGGCGGCGCGTCAACGTGCTTTATCACGTGAGAAAGAATGGATTGCTTCTAGTCCAAAAGGGAGACAAGCAAAGTCAAAAGCGCGGATTAAAGCTTATGATGAGTTGGTTCAGGCGGCACGTGAACGCCGTCCTGGAGAGGCGCAAATCATTATTCCTATTGGAGAAAGATTAGGGCAGGTTGTTATTGAAGTTGATCATCTCTCTAAAGCTTATGGTGAACGAGTGTTGATTGATTCTCTCTCTTTTAAACTTCCTGCTGGGGGCATTGTTGGCGTTATTGGGGCCAATGGTATGGGAAAGTCGACCTTGTTTAAAATATTGACGGGACAAGAACAGCCCGATTCAGGTCAAATACGGATTGGTGAAACAGTTCACATGAGTTATGTGGATCAGAGTCGCGATTCCTTGGCTGGGGATAAAACTGTTTGGGAGGAGATTTCTGGCGGAAATGACATTATTAAGTTAGGCAAATATGAGATGAATAGTCGTGCTTATTGCGGTGCTTTTAATTTCAAAGGGACTGATCAACAGCAAAGGGTAGCGAATTTGTCAGGAGGGCAGCGCAATCGCGTCCATTTGGCTAAACTTCTAAAAGAGGGGGGGAATGTGCTGCTTCTTGATGAACCAACAAATGATCTTGATACTGAAACGTTGGGTGCATTGGAAGATGCATTAGAAAATTTTGCTGGTTGTGCAGTGATTATATCGCATGATCGTATGTTTCTTGATCGATTGGCAACGCATATTTTAGCCTTCGAAGGTGATGGTCATGTGGAATGGTTTGAAGGGAATTTTGCTGAATATGAGGCTGATAAAGTTCGCCGCCTTGGGGCAGAATCCCTTAATCCTAAGCATGTAAATTATAAGCCTCTTACACGCTAGAATTTCTTAATCTTATTGGAACTTTATTGAGAAAATAAGTGTGTTTTTGTGTTGATGATATTCATCAATAAAGTCGTGTTTGCTTTGTGAAAGTTTTTATTCATTGAAAAAAGGAGAGACTCTTTTATGAGTCCATGGTGTAAATAACGCCATTCTACTCGTGATATAGCTGTTCTTATTTATAAAGTTGCCATGAAGAGGGAGAATCTTTTTATGGAAAATGCTATTCTGCAAATGCTCTGGTCATAATGAAGATTACGCATTGCCTCACGCTTTCGTTTATTGCGTTCTTTAATGGGGGCACGCCCCTCATGTAAAACAGAACGCCACCCAGTTGCCAATTCACGTGCTTTTTTAAAGAGACGTTTTTCAACGCTCCTAAACCCATTTCGCGACGACGCCCGTGAAGAGTATAACGATAAAGCCATTGAGCACCACCATCTTTACGCTTGTGGAGAAGCAGGCCGGCACCATCATTATATTTACCAGCTCCCAATGTTGCGACAGCCTTAGCATTAAGACGGTGAGTGGTTTTGATTGATTCAAGATAGAGAGATTTGAAATGAGAGAATCTTACGTTATTCGAGGGTCTAACTCAATATGAATAACGCTAGATTATCATTATAAATCAATTGGTTATATTAAGAATGAGCGTCTTTTCTTAAAAAGCGAAAAGTAAAACCATCTTATTATTTATTCTCTCTCCATATTGGATCGTTTTTGTTTTGAGATAGTTATGAAGAGGCATTTTATTTACCTTCATGTTTTTTATTCATAGGTCACTGTTTCTGAGGTGCTAGAGAATGGTTTTATTTGATTTACCATGAATAGGTTCGAAATGAGAAAAAATTACGATACTTTAGCCTTTTATTTAAGTTAAAAATGATAAATAACTATTATAAATCAAAATGTTATAATTATTTTTGGCAATGAAATAAGAGCTATTCATTTTTTATAGTGACCCATTTTTTTCGTAGTATAATAAAAAGTGGGAATGAAATAGATAAGAATATGCGCATTATGCTTGATTTTTGTTCTTATAAATAAATCTTTATAGGAAAGGTTAGGGAATAATTATGAAAAAAAGTGCAAGTTTAGATGCGATGATTGTGCTGCTGAAAGCAGTTGCAGAAGTGAGTCATTTACGTGTTCTCAGACTCTTAAATCATGAAGATTTAACAATTCCTGATTTTATTTTTATTCTTAATCAGTCGCAAGCGTGTATATTGCGACATTTGTGTTTATTGTACGAAGCACGATTGATTGGGCGTTATCAGAAGGAAGGTTGTCTTTATTTTAAGCTTTGTCATGATTTTTGGGGTAAAGATATTGTGATGAGCATTCTTTTGTCTTTGCCAAAGCATGATATGTTGTTAGCGCACGATTTAGAACGTTTGAAGGATATCAAAAAGCAACGTCAAAAAATGAGGAAGAAACATTTCTTACAAAATACGTCGCAATGGGATGTCTTGCGATCCTCTTATGTGGCAGATCATGGTGTGGAAAAGGCTTTACTTAAAATCGTGGGTGATAAGCCATTTCAGACGATGCTCAATATTGGAATGGGGGGAGATTCTCTCTTAAAATTGTTTTCTGATCTTTATACGCATGCGGTTGAAGTTGTGCTTGATCGTGATATTTTGCATTTGCCTGTTGGAGAGACGACTTTTGATTTAGTCATTCTTCATTGGGTTTTACATTTTCTTGAAAACTCTGAAATGGTTCTTCATAAGATATCAGACGTTTTGCGTCCTCATGGGCGTTTATTGATTGTGGATTTTTGTTATCATAAAGTTCAGTCTTCGCATTCTGATCAAGTGCCTATGCATTTTGGATTTTCGGCTTTACAAATAGAACAATGGCTTAAAAATACGGGGCTTGTTTTAGAGCAAACGATTTGTCTTACTCCTATACAAAATAAAAACAGTGAGGCGTGTGTGGTGACAATTTGGCTTGCTCGTGATCCGCGTTTATTGGTTGATGATATAAAAGATAAACAAATCGATTTTGCATAAACCGTGTTTGTTAACATGCTTTATTCTCTAATTTTTTTCAAGGAATAGCGCAATGATAAAACTTTATTCAATTATTGAGAAGTTATTATTTTTTTGTATTTGTATTATATCTTGATATCATATTATTAATTCATCAATGAATTGATTTTAAAAGATGAATGATCTTTTAAAATTCCAATAAGGTCTTCCAATACAAGAATGTTTTTCATTTTTACAATCAAAAAGCATCTGTTTTTCTGTTACAAAGAGAGGTTTTTGTGTCAATAAAACCGTTTGAAAAAGGCAATAAACCTTTCATACATATTGCTCAATATGAGAGTAGCTACAATATAATATGGTGGTGGTTTGTATCTTCATAAATGTCAAAGATGGTGCTTTTCAATTTTATCTTACAAGCATTCATATATATGCTTTGTGTTATATTTATAAAAATTAGATTAGCAGTGATTTATGGGTAATACGTGATTGAAAGCAATAAGAAAAAGCATCATATCACATGAAATCTTTGTATTTCTTGATCATGAAAAATCATGAAGGTTATTAAATAAGTCCATTTTTCTTGCCAAAGGTGAATTTCTTTTTTTCTTATGCGGGCATCTTACGGTACAGTTTATGAATGATATAGCGTAAAATTCATGGAGCGGTGTCTTTTTTCGTTTAAATAAAAATTGTAAGCCTGCATCATCATTTTATTTTCAGTTTTCAATATTGTGTCATCCTTGCTTTAAAATGGCTCATCGGAGATATTTTGACTCTTTTTTTATTACTTTTATTCCTATGCCAATCTTATTTATGATATTCTGAGAGTGTGGCTGTGATTGATTCAATATTGGAAGATTTAAGATAGGGGGTGCTTATTAAGATTGGGAACGGCCATTTAATATAAAAATGATCAATAATTATTAAAATCAATATCTTGATATGTGAAAAGAGTAGAGAGATTTTTGAATACAAAAATTGTTTTATTGATCATTTTGTAAGGCAGTTTAAGTGGTAAAGATTAAAAGGTCTGTATTTATCGTTTTTGTTACGATAGCATAGAGGGGGTGGTTGGCTATTGTAAGGTAGTTTATTGTTATTGAGAATGATCATGAGGCATGATTCGAAATAAATGCCTTTAGAATTCTCATTTTTTGTAAGCTGTTTCAATTCTCTTCATTGATGCTAGCAGTCAAGAGATTTGATAGTATTTTTTTAAGGGCTATTTTCAGAAACTTTTATGAAGATAGATAAGATTTTTTCTCTCTAATTTATTGTTTTTATTAAAATAATTTATCTGTTCTTTTGAACAGATGTTTCTACTGTTATTGTAGTAAGGCTTAAAGACGGCGTTTTTCTTTTGCAGTGATCGCTGTTGGACAAGTAATTCTGCTGATTCTATTTTTTATAGGATGAATATATACAGATTACTTGTTTTTTAATGATGATCACTAAAGTTGTGAAAGAAATTATTATAAAAAATTATGATGGTTGTAGATTCTGATTAATATTTTAGAGAATAAAATTGCTTCAAATTGGGTCATTTTAAATTTTTTTTGCCTAAATTCTACCATTTTTAAACAATTTATAATTCTTTTTTGTTTTTTTGCGTAGAAGATGATAAGAATTTCTTGTTGTTTAAAGCATTTTATTCCATAGCAAGAATATTGCATCGGCTATCTTAGTGGTCGATGCGAGAAGACGATCGGGGAACCTCCTCCCCCCCCCCCCCGCGTGGATCCCCTAGATCGTCTGGCCTGACTGAGGATTTCCTCAGTCAGGTTTTTTTATAAATTATTTTAGGGCTTGGTAAGGTGTTTTTAGGGGCCTTAAAAGGTGTCAAATTTATTATTACGTAGCATGTAGTTTTAGGGGGATAAGAGTTCGTTGAGTGGTTCGTGTTATCGTGTTCGTTTTCAATAATGAGAGTTTTTCTTTATTGAAAAATCATTGAATGCTATAAAGAGAAACTGTGTTTGATTCTGTGGTCTTTAGGTAAGAGATAATGGGATTTTCCTCCAGTCGTATTGTTTTTATTTTATTTATATTTCTTCTTTTTGGCGCGGCTATTTTTGCTTCTCGCAGTGTTGTGGTTCATAAGCTCCTTTCTAGCTACCTGTTCTCTTCTTCCTCCTCTTCTTCTCAGCAGGTTGAGGTAACAGAGGCGTTATTGCTAGAGAGATGGGCGATGGCTTTTCCAGATGTTATTGAGCGTCTTTCTAAGATGAGTCCTCAGCAGCAAGAGCTGTTTATTGAGCAAGTGCGTCGCGATGCGGTTTTATTTGCTTCGGAGAGTGGTCAGAGTCGTGAAGAGGCCCACAAGTTTGGTGAAACTGTTGCTATGGCTCTCTCAAAAGCGATGTCTCGTCCTTCCATTGCAAATGCTTATTTTTAATTATTTTTTTTATCGCGCTTTTGGGTTTGATTTTGAGGGGTAGGGCTTTTTGTGATGTTTTGAAAAGTGCATGGAAAATAGTCAATTTGTGAGATCATTCGCAAAATTTATATTACCTAAAATGTAAAATAATCTGAAAGCGCTTGTTGCTAATAAAGCAAAGGCATGGGTTATTATAATAAAGCATGTTAAGCGGATTTATATGTCCGTTATTTTTTTGTTTGAGTTAAGAGAATAGAAAGTTCTCAAAAGGCTTGATCTTCCTTTTCTTGCGGATTTTAAGATGTTTATTCATTTGTACGATTTGTAAAGATGAGGTGCAAGACTGATAAGGTGATAATCTGGGATCAAGTAAAAAATATTTAGATGAGGATGAGAGGTCTATTTTCCTTCAAAAGGCTTTGAGGATATTGCATTTTCAAGAATTAAAAAACAGATAAAAATAATTATTAATCTTTGTTGTATGAACAAAGAAGGATATTGTTTTTAATAGTCATTTTTCCTTTTATACGTGAAGTTTGAATCTCGAATATTGTGGAATTCTCTTGTTTCCAATCTGTTAAAGAAATCAAGATCAGTTTTTTACACAACACAAAGCAAGGGGACATTTGTGGATAAAAACTCTTTTTAGAAAGAAGCAAAAAGCTTCTTTAAGTTATCTCAAATATCAAAGGCTGTTGCTACATTTTGAATTGATAAAGATTATGAGAATTTTGGTATATTTATGAGCTTTTTATGCACGATGCTGAGGTAAGAGATTGGTTTTGGGTTAATGGTTTATTGATGATAAAAAGTGTTGCCGGTTATTTATTGGCGCGTGAGAAGCATGGATAACGGTTTTTATTTTTTGTGAAACTTTTGCGATATCGAGGCTCTTCAATAAAGATGATTTTGTCTCTATTGCTTTGTTGAATTAATTTCAATAAAGAATTTAATCATTGCTTGTAAAAAATATTATGCCTATTTAAATTGCTATCTTTGTACTATAAAATTGGTGATACGACAGCAATAATAGAAATGGATCGAATATATCATATTCATTGAATATGCTATAAGATTAACTATAGTTTCTTTATTTTTTTATTTTATGATATAGGCCAATCTATAATTTGTGCATAAAGAGATTTTCTTTTGATACAGAATTTTATCTTGAAATTATCTTAGTATTTCCTTTTTTAAGCCGTTCTTTTGCTTGCTTTTTTTGTACAATATGCTTGCAAATTATTTGCGGATAGAATTTGAGAATGTTGTGAAGAGAAAGAAAATGCAATTTTTAAAAATCTTGTTAAATACAGCGTGTGCTGTATTTTTTATATTTGATATAAACTGGACTCATAGTGCCTTAAATATTGCAGAATCAAAAGAAGGCTCAGTGATTGTTGCTTCTAAGACACCTGCGCGTCCTTATGAGTTTCTTATTCGGAAACTTGCAACGAAGCATAATGTTCCCGTTAATTTAGCACATGCTGTTGTAAAAGTTGAAAGTAATTATAAGGCAAGCATAAAAGGGGCCGCGGGCGAAATAGGTTTGATGCAAATAAAACCTTCTACAGCACGAGGGTTGGGCTTTAATGGTTCTGTAAAAGATTTGTACGATCCTGCGACCAATCTTGAATATGGTATGCGTTATTTGGCGCGAGCCTATAAGCTCAGTGGTGGAAGTACGTGTGGTACAATCCTTAAATATAACGCAGGTCATGCTGCAAAAAAAATGAATTCCATTTCGGCAAAATATTGCGCAAAAGTGAAAATGTATTTAGCTTCATTAAAATAAAAACGTCTTCTGAAAGGGAGGGGCTATAAAATATTTTTAAGAGGCTATTTTCACGGAGCAGAAAATGTTTTATGATTTAACACGTCAGTCGGCTGGGCAGCCGCGCTTGTCCAATGCTGAAAAGCGGCAGGTGAGGAAAGTCCGGGCTCCATGGAAAGACGGTGCCGGGTAACACCCGGCGGGGGTGACCCTAGGGAAAGTGCCACAGAAAGTAAACCGCCTATTTTTATAGGTAAGGGTGAAAGGGTGGAGTAAGAGCCCACCGCGCATTCAGTAATGAATGTGGCAAGGTAAACCCCACCGGGAGCAAGACCAAATAGAAATGACGTGCAAGATTTAATTGCAGCCGATTTCCGGGCGAGTCATTCGGGTAGGTTGCACGAGGCGGGTGGTAACATCCGTCCCAGATGAATGGTTGCCATGTAAAGTATGAGCTTTACTATACAGAACCCGGCTTATAGGCCGACTGATGTTTCGTGATGATATGCGATATTTTATACGTTCAGTGACGTATGGGCTTTTATGAAGTCTGTATTTGAAATGGGTACTTGAATAAAGAGTATTTTAAAAAATTATAACATTTCTTTAAGTATAATACACTAGGATATGTCTTGGGATAACTTTAGCTTTTTTTATTCATAGTCATTAATATGAAAGTTAAGGATTGGGTTATTCTTATATCGGTTGTTATGAGAGAGCTGTTGATTTGAAACAGCATAACTTCAAGACGGATTATTTTGACAAAACAGGATCAAAGAGCTGAACGCCATATTCCAGTGTTGTTGCAGCCAGTTTTGGCTGGGCTTATGCCATTGGTTGGAGCAAAAGTGATTGATGGCACCTTTGGTGCTGGTGGTTATACGCGCGCCTTGTTAAAGGCAGGGGCACAGGTGATTGCTCTTGATCGTGATCCTCATGCTATTGGTGCGGGGCAATCTCTTGTTGATGAATTTTTTCCACGGCTTCGTTTGGTTCATATGGAATTTTCACAGCTCGATCGTGTCGTTGAAGAGAAAGTGGATGCAGTTATTTTGGATATTGGTGTTTCTTCAATGCAGCTTGATGAAGCAGAAAGAGGCTTTTCTTTCCAAAAAGATGGTCCCTTAGATATGAGAATGGCTCAGACGGGTTTTACAGCAAGTGATGTTGTAAATCATCTACAAGCAAGAGATTTAGCACGTATTTTTAAGATATTAGGAGAAGAGCGTTATGCGGGACGAATTGCACGAATGATTGAAAAGCGTCGTGTTGTTCAGCCTTTTTTGCGTACAGGTGATCTTGCGCATGCCATTGAGGTGTTGGTAGGGCGTAAGCCTGGAGATCGCATTCATCCTGCAACACGTGTATTTCAGGCTCTTCGTATCTATGTTAATGATGAAATTGGTGAATTAGCGCGTGGTTTATTTGCTGCTGAACGCGTTTTAAAAGCTGGAGGACGTTTGGGTGTTGTCAGTTTTCATTCTCTTGAAGATCGTATGGTCAAAAGATTTTTTGTCGCTCGTTCTGGAGAAGGTATGAGATCACGCCATTTACCTGAAACAAAGCATTCTCCAGCAACATTTTTCCCTTTGTTTAAAGGGGGAATAACGGCAAATAAAGAGGAATTACAGCAAAATCCTCGTTCACGTTCTGCGAGATTGCGTGTAGGGGTGCGGACTGATGCAGAAGCTCTTGCAGAGGATATAAAGTTATTTGGTTTAGCAGAGATTGCCGGTTTTAAAGGTGGCAAAAAATGACAGTTTTCCGTACATTTGATATGATTTTAGTGATGATTATGATTTGTATGGCTGGTCTTACTTATAAAATAAAATATGATGTTCAAAAACGAATGAGCGAGGTTCGTCATCTTGAGCATGAAATTGCTGCAGCAAAAAATACGGTGAGTTTGCTTCATGCTGAGTGGGCTGTCATGATAAAGCCTTCACGCATGCAAAAACTTGCGAAACGTTATCAAAAACAACTTGGGTTAGAGGTTATACAGCCGCATCAAATCGTGGAGCTTAAAGATATTCCTGTACGAGAACACGATCCAATTGAAGATATAATTAAACAAAATATCTTGGAAGATAATCAGGATATTTTAGTAAATAATAGGGCTTCTCAAGTCAATCGCGTTGTTCAAAAAGGCGTACAGCAATGAAATCGGCTTGTTTATCCTCACAGAAAAAAAAGCGCTTAAAGGATTCGTTGAATCATCCTAATGTTTCTATTCATCGTTCGTATTCTAGTCGTCCACGTTTGCTTTTTTCGTTGTTCTGTTTTTTGGTTTTATATGGCATCATGGGAGCTTGCCTGATTTCTTATGGGTTGGAAGGTGGACAGATTGAAGAAGCAAAAGGGCCAAGCGTTCTTCAATTGACGGCACGGCCTGATATTGTTGATCGTAATGGTCGTTTATTAGCAACAGATATCAAAACCTATTCACTTTTTGCTGAGCCACGACGTATTATTGATGTAGATGAAACAATTGAATTGCTTTCAACAGTTTTACCGGATCTGAATTGGCAGGAAACTTATAAACGTTTAAAAAGAAAAACCGGTTTTTCTTGGATACAGCGTGGGTTAACACCTATGCAGAAAACGCAAATTATGGCTCTTGGCATCCCAGGAATTGGTTTTCGGACTGAAATTCGTCGTTTTTATCCCGATGGAGCTATAACTTCCCATATTCTCGGCATGGTCAATGTGGATAATCAGGGCATTGCAGGTATGGAAAAATATATCGATGATACGGGGTTGAGTGCTTTGCGTGCTGCTGGTCTTGCCGTGGAAGAATCATTAAAACAAGTTCAGCTTTCGATTGATGTGCGACTTCAGACAATTGTTCATGATGAACTTATTCAGGCTATGAAGCGTTATAAGGCAATTGCTGCAGGTGCTGTTATTTTAAATATACATACGGGGGAAATTTTGGCTTTGGCATCACTCCCAGATTTTGATCCTGGAAATCCTATTGAAGCTTTAAAAAGTGATCGTCTTAATCGGATGACGGCTGGAACCTTTGAAATGGGGTCGATCATTAAAAGTTTTACGACCGCCATGGCCCTTGATTCCGGTATTTTTCACTTAAACAGTGTTATTGATGCTTCAAAGCCTATAAAAGCAAGTAGTGGCTATACGATTCATGATTTTCACGGAAAAAATCGTCCTTTAACGTTATGGGAGGTTTTTATTTATTCTTCCAACATTGGTTCTGCTAAAGAGGCTTTGGCGATAGGGATTGATAAACATCGTGGTTTTTTGCAAAAACTTGGGCTTTTGGATCGTCTTACAACAGAGTTGCCTGAAGTTGCCCATCCTATTGTGCCCCATCATTGGAAGGATATCCATTCTATGACAATTTCTTTTGGGCATGGTATGGCGACAACACCTTTGCAAACAGCTGTTGGGGCTGCTGCTTTAATGAATGGTGGTTGGTTGATTACACCGACATTTTTAAAACGGACAAAAGAACAAACTTTGCACCATGCAAAACAGGTTTTGAAGGCCAAAACAAGTCAAAATATGCGTTACCTTTATAAATTAAATAGTGATATTGGCTCTGGACGTAATGCAAAAGTAGAAGGCTATCGGGTGGGTGGAAAGACAGGAACAGCTGAGAAAGTTGAAAATGGGAAATATTCTAAAACAAAAAATTTCAATAGTTTTCTGGCTGCTTTTCCGATTGATGATCCTGCTTATGTTGTTTTAACAATTATTGATGAACCTAAGCCAGAGGAGGGAAAACATTCCGCAACAGCAGGGATGAATGCTGGACCAATGCTTGCGAATATTGTTCGTCGCTCAGCCAGTTTTCTTGGTATAAAACCTGATTTCAAAAAAGAATATGAGCCTTTTTTAGGTAAAAAGAGCCATTCAAGTTTCGTTAAACAGCGGTAAAATAAATATAAAGGTGTGTCGTTATGTTGTTTGGAACAGTTTTTACAGAATGTCTTGAAGATCAGAAGCTTTCTTCAATAGAAATAACAGGGATCAGTGCAGATTCTCGACAAGTTTTGCCGGGCTATGTTTTTGTCGCTGTTCGAGGAACGAAAGGGGATGGAAGAGACTATATCAATGATGCGATAAAGCGGGGAGCGCGCGCAATTGTTACTGATTACGAGGCGGTTCTTGAGGATTTATCTGTTCCGATTTTACGGGTTACTAATGTTCGTCATAGTCTCGCGTTGGCGGCTGCACGTTTTTATGGCTCTCAGCCTGAAACAGTCGTTGCTGTGACCGGTACAAGTGGTAAAACATCTGTTGTCTCTTTTGTTCGGCAAATTTGGACTCATGTTGGATTGTGTGCTGCCAGTATAGGAACGGTTGGTGTTGTTTCTCCTCACCGGAATGATTATGGTTCTCTCACAACACCTGATCCGGTTGTCTTGCACCGTCTTCTTTATGAAATTTCTCATGAAGGTGTGACTCATGCAGCTCTTGAGGCTTCTTCACATGGACTTGATCAAGGACGCCTTGATGGAGTCCGTTTAACGGCTGGTGCCTTTACCAATTTAGGGCGAGATCACATGGACTATCACAGGTGTGTAGAGGATTATTTGCGGGCGAAAATGAGGTTGTTTGATACACTGTTGCCTGAAGATGCTCCTGCTCTGGTTTTTGCTGATGATGTCTATTCACAAAAGGTTATTAATGCTGTTACACAAGCGCGCCGCCGTATCTTGACAATTGGACGTAAGGGACAATTTATCACGATTAATCGTGTTGAACATCAACGTTCAAAACAGTGTATCGAATGTCGTGTGGAAAACAAGATTTATACATTTGATTTGCCTTTAGCTGGAGATTTTCAGGTAACCAATGCTCTGGTGGCGGCTGGGCTAGCCATTGCAACAGGTCTTTCTCCTGATAAGGTTTTTTCTGCACTTGAAATTTTGCAGGGGGCCCCTGGTCGGTTGGAGCTTGTTGGAAAGAAAGAAAATAATGCGCCTGTCTATATTGATTATGCGCATAAACCAGAAGCTTTGGAGCAGGTTTTGCTTTCTGTTCGTCCCTTTACGCAAGGGCGTTTGGTTGTTGTTTTTGGTTGTGGAGGAGATCGAGATCAAGGGAAAAGAGCTTTGATGGGAAAAATTGCAGCGGATAAAGCGGATATTGTTATTGTAACGGATGATAATCCGCGCACAGAAATACCAGAAAAAATACGCAAGGATATTTTGCAGGCGGTACCAACAGCAATAGAGATAGCAGATCGTGGTGAAGCTATTTCTTATGCGGTGGGGCTTTTGAAAGCTGGTGATACACTCATCATTGCTGGAAAAGGTCATGAAGATGGCCAAATTATAGGGCAGACAACTTATCCTTTTTCAGATCGTCTGAAGACTATAGAAGCTCTAAAGGATCAGAGGAGATGACAGCTTTATGGGATAAACAAGCACTTGTTGCGGCCATTGATGGTATTGGTATAGGAAGCGTGCCGGAAACTTTTTCTGGGGTTTCCATTGATAGCCGTACTCTTGTAGAAGGCGATATTTTTTTCTGCATTAAGGGGAATTATTTCGATGGTCATGATTTTGCTGCGCAGGCTTATGCACGAGGTGCAGGCGTTCTTATTGTTGCGGAAAATCGTTTGAAGGATATGGAAAAGATATCAGCTCCATTGATTGTTGTTCCTGATGTTTTGCAAGCCCTAGAAAAACTTGGAAAAGCCGCACGAAAACGTTCAAGAGCTAGAATTATCGCGATAACAGGATCGGTGGGAAAAACAACAACAAAAGAAGCTTTAAAACAAGTCCTTGCAATGGCTGGGAATGTTCATGGCAATCTCGCTTCTTTAAATAATTGCTGGGGGGTTCCACTTACTTTGGCGCGAATGCCTAAAGAGAGTGATTATGGTATCTTTGAAATTGGTATGAATCATAAGGATGAAATTCGTCCTCTGGTTAAACTGGTTTGTCCGCATGTTGCTCTCATTACGCATATTTGTGCAGGACATATGGGTTTTTTTAAAGATCTTGAAGAAATAGCAGAGGCAAAAGCTGAAATTTTTGAAGGATTGAATGAGGAAGGCATTGCCATTTTAAATGCAGATAGTGATTTTTTTTCTTATCTCGTTCAAAAAGCAATGCAATGCGGTGTGAAAAAGATCTTAAGCTTTGGTGAGACTGAAAATGCTGATTATCAGGCACGGGATATACGTCTTTTAACCGATTATTCTTCTATGATGGTGCACATTGGAGGACAGGATAGGGAGGTCCAAATTGGTGCTCCTGGACGCCATATTGTGCAAAATAGTTTAGCTGTTCTTGCTGTTTGTGATGCTATTGGTGTTGATTTAGACCCTATTGTGTTTTCTTTGAGTCATTTTTCTTCTCAAAAAGGGCGGGGTGTTCGTTATCGGTTGTCTTTATCAAATGAAGGTGAATTTTATCTCATTGATGAAAGCTATAATGCTAATCCCGCATCTATGCGTGCGGCTCTTGAGCTTCTTGCGACAGGAGCAGTCGGGGAAGGGGGGCGGCGAATTGCTGTTTTAGGGGATATGCTAGAGTTAGGAGAGTATAGTGAAAAGCTTCATCGTGATTTAATAAAGCCCATACGTCTTTCTGGAGCTAATCCCGTTTTTTTATTTGGTAAGGCGATGAAATCTTTAGTCAGTGATTTATCTGCTGATGTTGAGGTTCATTATGCTGAAAATATTGAGAAAATTTTACCGCTTCTTTTGGCAGAAATTTCTCCTGGAGATCTCTTGATGATTAAATCATCCAATAGCCTTTGTTCATCAAATATTGTTACGGCATTGCTTGAGCGCTATAAAGCGGTTTCTTCATAGTTTTAAAAGGTTTTTTGTCCCATGATGCTGTTTTTTTCTTCGTTTAGTGATTGGCTTCCAGGTGTGAATGTTTTCCGCTACATTACTTTTCGTACGATAGCAGCGATGCTGACTTCTGGACTCATTGTTTTTTTGTTCGGACCTAGCATCATTGCTTCTCTTAAGTTGCGGCAGGGCAAAGGGCAACCAATTCGTGCCGATGGCCCTCAAACACATTTTAAAAAGGCTGGAACACCTACAATGGGTGGATTAATGATTTTAACCGGCATTGTTGTATCAGCATTTTTGTGGTGTAATTTATCGAATATTTATTTTTGGGTATCGCTCTTGGTTATGCTTTCTTTTGGGGCAATTGGATTTTATGATGATTATCTTAAGGTTACAAAACAAACAGACAAAGGATTTTCTGGGAAAGCACGTTTAAGTCTTGAGTTTGTTGTTGCAGCAATTGCTGCTTTTATCATCCTGCAAATTGGCTCATCTGGATTCGCTTTGCCTTTTTTAAAAGATTATCTTATCAATTTGGGTTGGTTTTTCATTCCTTTTTCTGCTTTTGTTATTGTGGCGACAGGGAATGCGGTTAATTTGACCGATGGTCTTGATGGTCTTGCTATTGTTCCTGTGATGGTTGCTGCCTTATCTTTTGCTCTGATTGCTTATCTTTGTGGTAATATGAATTTTGCTGATTACCTCCAAATACACTATGTATCGGGAACAGGTGAATTGGCTGTTTTATTGGGAGCTGTTGTAGGGGCAGGGCTTGGCTTTTTATGGTTTAATGCACCGCCTGCTGCTATTTTTATGGGGGATACTGGTTCGTTGGCTCTTGGAGGTTTATTGGGGACTGTTGCGGTTGCTACAAAGCACGAAATTGTGTTGGCTCTTATTGGTGGACTGTTTGTTGTGGAAGCTTTTTCGGTCGTTATTCAGGTTGGTTATTTCAAATTGACAAGAAAACGCGTGTTTCTTATGGCACCAATCCATCATCATTTTGAAAAAAAAGGCTGGACTGAAAGCCAAGTGGTGATACGGTTTTGGATTATTTCAATTGTTCTTGCTCTCATTGGTCTTTCAACACTTAAATTGCGGTGAGATTTTGATTTCTATTGCGTGTTATAAGGGGAAAAAAGTTGCTTTGTTTGGATTAGGAAAGTCTGGATTAGCAACGGCACAAGCGTTGATGTGTGGTGGTGCAGAAGTGGTGGCATGGGATGATAATCCTGCGAGCGTGCAAGAAGCTTTTCGGCAAAATATTCCAACAAGAGATCTCCACAGTGAAGATTGGTCAGAATTTGTAGCATTGATTCTCGCCCCTGGCGTTCCTTTAAATTATCCTCAACCTCATTGGGTTGTTAAAAAAGCACGTCAAGCGAATATAGAAATTATCGGTGATATTGAATTATTTGTTCGTGCGCGCCATCATTTTTTACAGCGTTATGGTTTTTGTGATGAGGATGTTCCTTTCATTGCGATTACGGGTACGAATGGAAAGTCGACAACAACGGCTTTGCTTGCACATTTGTTGGAAAAAATGGGTTATGATGTGCAAATGGGGGGAAATATTGGAAATGCAATATTGATGCTTAAGCCTTTTGTTAAACAACGTATCTATGTGATTGAATGTTCATCATTTCAAATTAATCTTACGCCCTCTCTTCAGCCAACCATTGGGCTTTTATTAAACTTGACACCTGATCATATTGATCGTCATGGGAGTTTTGCGCATTATGTGCAAACCAAAAGGCATTTGGTTGCTCAGGCTTCTAAGGCTTTTATTTCAGTTGATGATGCCGCTTGTGAGATGTTGTATCAACAATTGCTTTACGAGGGGCATCAAATTGAGGCAGTTTCCAAGGATCATATGCTAGAAAATGGTTTTTATGCAGAGGGGACCAAGCTCTTTTCTGTTCGTCAAGGACAGCGATATATGCTTGCAGATCTTGCTTCTGTGCCTTCTTTGCGTGGAGGTCATAATGCGCAAAATGCTCTTATGGCTTTGGCAACGTTGCAGGCTTTAAAAATAACCGATCCTTTTATGGACAAGTATTTAGCAAGCTATAAAGGATTGCCTCATCGTATGCAGCAGGTGCGTAAAATGGGGGCGGTTTTATTTATCAATGATAGCAAGGCGACGAATGCGGATGCAACAGCGCCTGCACTTTGCGCCTTTAATGATATTTTTTGGATTGTTGGGGGGCAGGCAAAAAAGGGAGGAATTGAGTCTCTTAGAGATTTTTTTCCTAAAATTCGTAAGGCCTATTTGATTGGGAGTGCGGCAGAAGAATTTGCTCGCATTATTGGTTCTGCTTTTCCTTTTTCAATGAGTTTAACTTTGGAGAATGCGGTGCATGAAGCGAGCATTGATGCAATGCATTGCAAGGCAAAGGAGGTGGTGGTTCTTTTGTCACCTGCTTGTGCAAGTTATGACCAATTTAAAAATTATGAGGTGCGGGGTGAAGCATTTGTCTCTTTGGTGATGCAGTTACAATAAAAAAGTATCAATTATAAAAAAATATTTTTGCGTTAAGACTCCAGAATCTTTTTTTGTATAATTTAGTTTTTAAAGTGTTTGTTAGGCAGGTTGGGGAACCTTATCACTTTGAGACGATTTATAAAACGGATAAGGTGGATATAAATGATTACGCGTGCAGATAGAGACCCAATTGCGAATTGGTGGTGGACAATTGATCGCTCTATTTTTGCTGCTTGTTTAATTTTAATGGGGATTGGCATTATGCTGTCTTTTGCTGCTAGTCCCACTATTGCAAAAAAAATCGGAATTGCTGATAGTTTTTATTTTGTTCGCTGGCATATCATTTTTAGCATTTTAGCATTTTTTACAATGGTTACTATTTCCTTTTTTTCGCTTCCTAATATTCGTCGTTTATGTGCTCTTTTGCTCATTGTAACGCTTGTTCTTATGGTTGTAACTCTATTTTGGGGTCCTGAATTAAAGGGAGCACGGCGGTGGATTTTGCTCTTTGGTTTTTCTGTACAAGCTTCAGAGTTTATGAAGCCGGCTTTTGTGGTGATGTCCGCTTGGCTTTTTTCAGAACAGATACGTAAGAGGGGAATTCCAGGTTACATGTTAGCAACTCTACTTTATGCCATTTGTTGTGTTCTTCTGGTTTTACAGCCTGATATTGGACAAACAATTTTAATAAGTGCAACATGGGGAGGGCTTTTTTTTATTGCTGGTGTGCCTCTTACGGTTATTTTTTTCTTTCTCATTTTTGGCGTTGTAGGAATTATTCTTGCTTATCTTTTTCTGCCTCATGTGCGCGATCGTATCAATGGTTTTTTGACAGGGGAAGGAGATACCTTCCAAGTGGATGTAGGACGTGAGGCTATTTTAAATGGTGGTTGGTTTGGCCAAGGTCCTGGAGAGGGAACAGTAAAACGGATCATTCCTGATAGCCATACAGATTTTGTATTTTCTGTTGCTGCTGAAGAATATGGTATTATTCTTTGTTTGTTAATTATGATGCTTTTTGGCTTTATCGTTATGCGCTCATTGTATATAGCTATGAATACGCGTGATTCCTTTATACGTCTAGGTATTACGGGCATAGCCATGATGATAGGCTTTCAATCAGCGATTAATATGGCTGTTAATCTTCACTTAATCCCTCCCAAAGGCATGACATTGCCGTTTATTTCTTATGGTGGTTCATCAATGGTGGCGATTGCATTTTCAATGGGAATTTTACTCAGTTTAACACGTCGTTGGCCAGAGTCCCGTCTTTCAGCTGTTTCTTCTTCTGTCTTGGATACCTCTTCATGAATGATAAAAAAGTTATTGTTTTGGTGGCGGGGGGGACAGGTGGACATCTTTTTCCTGCTGAGGCCCTTGCTGTTGAATTAAGGTGGCGTGGATATGATGTTCATTTAATAACAGACGAAAGAGCGCGATCTTTTGTACGCAGCTTTGATGAAGAGCATATACATATCGTTTCATCGGCAACATTTATACGACGCCATCCTTTTGCTTTGATAAAAACGTTTTGGTCTTTGCTAAAAGGTATGGGGCAATCGTTGGCGTTATTTTACAAATTACGTCCTGTTCTCGTTGGTGGTTTTGGGGGGTATCCCAGTTTCCCTCCTCTTTTTATGGCGGCTTTAACGAGGCGTGTAACATTTATTCATGAGCAAAATGCTGTTATGGGGCGTGCTAACCGAGTGTTGGCAATTTTTGTGCGTGCAATCGCTGGTGGTTTGTTGTCACCACATGGTCCTTATGCTCATAAAACGCTTTTAACGGGGAATCCAGTGCGTGAGGCTGTGTTGAAAGCGGCAAAAATTCCTTATCAGTCTTCTATAGGTGATGAGCCATTTTATTTTTTGGTTTTTGGGGGTAGCCAAGGGGCTTCTTTTTTTTCACATATTGTTCCAGAAGCGATTGCTTTTCTCGATGATCAGAACCGTAAACGCTTACGCATTGTACAGCAAATTCGTGGTGACGCTGAAGAGTTGATTAAAACCTATCGTGATATGGGGGTACAAGCTGAGGTTGCTCCTTTCTTTGATGATATGGCTGAACGTATGGCACATGCCCATTTTATTTTGTCGCGCGCAGGGGCTTCAACGGTTTGTGAGATAGCGGTGATTGGTCGACCTGCTTTACTTGTTCCTTATCCTCATGCTTTGGATCATGATCAGGCTGCCAATGCTGCTCTTCTTGCACGTATGGGTGGTGCGCAAATTATATTAGAAAAAGATTTAAATGCACAAAAGCTTTCTGCTCTTCTAACGCAAGCTTATTGTGCACCCCATTTATTGGAAGAACAAGCGCTTGCTGCAAAAAAAGTTGGGCAACCTCATGCAACACGGTGCCTTGCTGATATGGCTGAATCCTTAATTGCAGGGCGATTGTTGTCAGATATAAAAGAGGAGCTTTTTGATGAAAATGCCACTTGATATAGGCGTTATCCATTTTATTGGAATCGGGGGGATTGGTATGAGTGGAATTGCGGAGGTTTTTTATAATCTTGGCTATAAAGTTCAAGGGTCCGATCAAATTGAGAGTGCCAATGTTGAACGTTTACGGAGAAAAGGAATTAATATTCATATCGGTCATTGTGCTGAAAATTTAGGAAATGCAGAGGTTGTTGTTTTTTCTACTGCCGTTAAAAAAACAAATCCTGAATATATTGCTGCAAAAGAAAGACATTTGCCGCTTGTCAGACGTGCAGAAATGCTGGCGGAACTAATGCGATTTCGGCGCGCAATCGCGGTGGGTGGTACACATGGTAAAACAACGACTACATCAATGGTTGCAGCGCTTCTTGATGCTGGTCGTTTTGATCCAGTGGTGATTAATGGCGGTATTATTAATGCCTATGGTACGAATTCTCGTACGGGAGAGGGCGATTGGATGATTGTTGAAGCCGATGAAAGCGATGGAACATTTTTAAAGCTGCCTGCTGATATTGCTGTTGTTACCAATATTGATGCTGAGCATTTGGATCATTATGGAAGTTTTGATGCTGTGCGCGCAGCTTTTCGGCAATTCGTCGAAAATGTTCCTTTTTATGGTTTCGCTGTTTTGTGTCTTGATCATCCAGAGGTTCAGTCATTGGCGGGCCGTATTGATGATCGTTGGGTGATTACTTATGGTGCAAATCCACAAGCGGATGTTCGTTTTCTTAATCTTTCGATGGATGGTCAAAAAACCTATTTTGATGTTCTTGTTCGTTCACGCAAGACAGGAAGGACGATTGAGTTGAAAAATTTGCTTTTGCCCATGGCAGGAGAGCATAATGTTGCCAATGCAACAGCAGCGATAGCGATTGCGTATGAACTTGGCATTTCAAATGAATTAATAAAGAAGGGGTTAGCGGAATTTGGAGGCGTAAAACGGCGTTTTACACGAACAGGAAGTTGGCATGGCATTGAAATATTTGATGATTATGGACATCACCCTGTTGAAATAAAAGCTGTTTTGCGTGCGGCGCGTGAGAGTGCAAAAGGGCGTGTCATTGCCATTGCACAACCCCATCGTTATTCGCGTTTGTATCATTTATTTGATGAGTTTGCTGCTTGTTTTAATGATGCCGATACAGTGTTGATTGCCCCTGTTTATGCTGCTGGAGAAGAGCCTATTGTAGGGTTTGGTTCGAAAGAACTAGTAGAACATATTAAAATGGCGGGTCATCGTGATGTGCGCTTGATAAACAGTCTGGAAGACGTTGTATCTCTCGTCTCAAAATTTGCTCAGGCAGAGGATTATGTTGTTTTTCTTGGTGCTGGCAATATTACACAATGGGCTTGTGCGTTGCCTCATCAGTTGTCGGGACTTGATGGTCATGATAAATTTTCAGCACATTGATGGTGAGGCGCTATTGGCGCAATTGCAGCCGCTGTTGGGAGGTATAAGAGGCAAGCTTACCCCTAATGTTGAGATGCGTAAGGTGACATGGTTTCGCACCGGCGGGTTGGCAGAGCTTTTTTATCAGCCTGTTGATGAAGAAGATTTAGCTCTCTTTCTTCAAAATTTGCCTGAAACTGTTCCTGTGACAATTGTAGGTATTGGTTCTAATCTTCTGGTGCGTGATGGCGGTGTTCCTGGGGTTGTGATTCGTCTTTCGCCCAAAAATTTTGGGCAAGTGCAGCAAGTTTCTCCAAAAGGCTTTTTAGTTGGCGCTGGTACCGCGGATAAACATTTAGCAGTTGCCGCTTTAAAGGCAGAAATTGCAGGTTTTCATTTTTATCATGGTATTCCTGGTGGTCTTGGAGGGGCTCTCAAAATGAATGCCGGTGCAAATGATGTTGAAACAGCAGCACGTGTTGTTGAGGTCTATGCACTGGATCGTAAGGGACAACGTCATATCTTGAGTTTAAAAGATATGCATTACTCCTATCGTCATTGTGATATTCCTAAAGGTTTTATTTTTACGGCCGCTTTATTGGAAGGGGAACCCAGTCATAAAGATACTATTCGTGCTGCTATGGATGAAGTTGCTCTCCACAGAGAAACTGTGCAACCTATTCGTGAAAAGACAGGGGGATCAACTTTCAAAAATCCTAAAGATACATCTGCTTGGCGTGTGATTGATGAAGCAGGGTGTCGAGGTTTACGGATTGGTGGGGCTCAAATGAGTGAAATGCACTGTAATTTTATGATTAATACAGGGCAAGCAACAGGATATGATCTTGAAGCATTGGGAGAAACAGTGCGTGCGCGTGTTTTTGCACATTCGGCTCACCTTTTACAATGGGAAATAGAGCGTATTGGTCAATTTGAGCAGGGTCGAAGTGTTTCTCCTTTTGATCCATTTCATTGATTTATTGTTCACTAAAAAAGTATCAATAAAAAATTGAGTCATTTCAAAGAGATAATAAAAAATTTCTATTAAGAATCAATAAATTAACAAAGAATATCTTGCATCAAGCTTTTGAGTCTGATTCATTATGCAAAATGCTAGGTTATTGATTCGCAAGGATAAACTGTGTTTTTTCTGTATGTGGTACTGATGTCTTCTATATAGGCTACATATAGTATGCGAAAGAGGGTGATTTATTATGAAAGATAAACATATAGCTGTGTTAATGGGAGGTTTTTCTTCTGAACGCTCTGTAAGTTTATCTTCAGGGGCGGCTTGTGCTGATGTTCTTGAGGCACAAGGGTATCGCGTGAGCCGCGTGGATGTTGACACTCATATTGCTTCTGTTCTTGAACAGTTGCAGCCCGATATTGCCTTCAATGCATTGCATGGTCCATTTGGTGAAGATGGTCGGATTCAGGGGATTCTTGAATATTTAAAAATTCCTTATACCCATTCTGGTGTGATGGCATCTGCTTTGGCTATGGATAAGGGGCGTGCAAAAATTATTGTTGCAAGTGTTGGGGTTTGTGTTGCTCCTTCTCGTATTATGAACCGCTTTGCTGTTGGGCAGGTACATCCCATGGAGCCTCCTTATGTTATTAAACCTGTGTGTGAAGGATCAAGCTTTGGTGTTGTCATTGTCCAAGAAAATGAAGCTGCACCACCGCATAGTATTGGGGGGGGAGAATGGGAATATGCCGATGAGGTGATGGTTGAAAAATATATTCCTGGTCGTGAATTGACTTGTGCTGTTTTAGGCAATGAAGTGCTGGATGTGTGTGAAATTCTTCCCAGCCAATATTTTCGGTTCTACGATTATGACTCAAAATATAAGATAGGTGGTTCTCTTCACATTTGTCCTGCACAACTTTCACTAAATATTTACCAAAGTGTGCAAAGAATGTCTTTAGCAGCCCATCAGGCGATAGGGTGTCGAGGTGTTAGCCGTTCTGATTTTCGTTTTGATGAGAAAACAGGAGAATTGGTTTGGCTTGAAATTAATACGCAACCGGGTATGACATCGACGTCTCTTCTTCCTGATATTGCAAAAGCGAGCGGTCGTACTTACGGCGATATTGTTCAATGGATGGTGGAGGACGCATCATGTATGCGTTGAATGTTAATAAAATAAATGTTCCGATGGAGGTGCTTTCAGTGCCGGCTTTGCCACGTCTTTATCGTCGTTTTCTTCGGTTTATGTTTGAGTTTGCTTTTGTCAGCATTCATATTCCACGCCATTTCGGCTCTTTTGCTGTTGTATGGTTTTTCTTTATGACAGCTTTTTATGGACTTTCATCAAGTGGTCAGATGCCTATGGTCGTAAACACAATTATATCGGATAGTGGTTTTGTGGTCGTTGATATTGATATCAGTGGTAATAAGCGTTTGACAAAGCAAGATATTTTGAAAATTTTAGAACTTGATGTTGCACCTTCTATATTCACTTTTGATGTTGAAAGAGCACGTTCTCTTTTGGAAAAACAAGCTTGGGTTCAATCGGCAAATGTTCAGAAAATTTATCCCAATAGAATGCGTATTTCCGTCGTGGAGCGTGAACCTTATGCTATTTGGCAACATGATAGCATAATGGATATTGTTGATCATACGGGGCGTGTTATTGTGTCCTTTAAAGGAGAAACTGTTCGGGATTTGCCTCTTGTGGTTGGGCAGGGTGCGCAAAATGCAGCTAAAGGATTTATTCAAGCGCTGTCAGTTTATCGGCAAGTGTATGATCGTGTTCGTTCTTTTGTACGGGTAGGTGATCGGCGTTGGGATCTTGTTTTGGATAATGGAATGCGCCTTATGTTGCCTGAAAATGGTGCTCTTGAAAGACTTTCCTCTCTTGTTTCATCTGGTATAATGCAAGATCTTTTATCACGCGATATTCTCAGTATTGATTTACGTCTTGCTGATCGAATTACTGTTTCTTTATCAGATGAAACGTTGGAGCGTTATCAAGCTCGTGTCGCAGAAGAAGAACGTATTTTAAAGACGCGAAAGGTAGGAAACCCATGATGTTGCTCAGATCACATCATCGGGGGGGGCGTAAGACACGTTTTTTAACGGTTCTTGATGTTGGCTCAAGTAAGATTGTCTGTCTTATTGCCTGTTTACGTCCTTTGAAATATGCGCACTATTTGCATGGTCGTACGCATTCTATGGAAATTCTAGGCTTTGGAGTACAGCGTTCACGCGGTATTAAATCCGGTGTTGTCATGGATATGTTTGCAGCAGAACAATCAATACGCTTGGCGGTTGATGCGGCAGAAAAAATGGCTGGTTTGGTGGTGGATTCAGTAATTGTGAATTTTTCTTCAAGTCGATTACAAAGTACTTTGATTCAGGGAAAGGTCGATTTGAATGGTCGTGAAGTCACTAAGCGTGATATGCGTATGGCCTTTTCAGATGTTTCGCGTAAAGCTTTTGATGCTGAACGTCATATTATGCACTCAGTTCCAGTTTCTTATATCTTGGATGGAGATAAAGGAATTTCTGATCCTATTGGCATGACAGGGGAAACATTTGGTGTCAACGTGCATGTGGTAACAGCAGAAACAGCTTCTTTGCGCAATTTAGAAACGTGTATTAATCGTGCGCATTTGAGTGTTGAAGCAATGGTTGCTACTCCCTTTGCAAGTGGTCTTGCTGTCTTGATGAATGATGAGGCGCATTTAGGAGCTGCTTGTATTGATTTTGGTGGTGGAACAACAACGTTTTCAGTGTTTTTTGAGGGAAAATTTGTTCATGCGGATGCTTTGGCAGTTGGTGGGCATCATGTCACTCTTGATGTTGCGCGCGGATTTTCTATGTCTCTAACAGAGGCGGAACGTTTAAAAGTGGTTTATGGTTCAGCACTTTTAACAAGTGCTGATGAGCGGCAAATGATTAATGTAGCAGAAATTGGAAGTGAACAACGTGAAATTCAATATCCTCGTGCGGTTCTTGGGCGCATCATTCGTGCGCGTGTTGAAGAAATTTTAGAAATGGTTCGTGATTGTTTAAATCGTTCTGGTTTTGGTCACATCATTGGTAAGCGTGTTATTTTGACTGGGGGAGCAAGTCAGTTAACGGGATTGCCGGAAATGGCACGTACTATATTAGGAAGAAATGTTCGTATCGGGCGGCCTTTAGGGATTTCGAGGCTTCCTTCTCTTGCAAAAGGGGCGGCGTTTACATCTGCTGTGGGGTTGTTAATTTATCCCCAATTGGTGGGTTTTGAAGAAAAAACAATGCAGGCAGCAGGAAATCATTTATCGATGGGCACGCGTGGGTATTTTCAGCGTGTTGGTCAGTGGTTGCGTGAGAGTTTTTAGTTAAGTCTAGTTGGATAAATTTCATCGCTTTGGCTTGCGGTGTCTTATGAGAAGGAAAAGAAAATGACGATTAATCTGCATCGGCCAGATATCGCGGAATTGAAGCCACGCATTACCGTTTTTGGTGTTGGCGGTGGTGGTGGGAATGCCGTGAATAATATGATAAATGCTGGTCTTCAGGGAGTTGACTTTGTTGTTGCAAATACGGATGCACAGGCTTTGGCTATGTCAAAGGCTGAACGTGTTATTCAGCTTGGTGCTGCTGTGACAGAAGGTTTGGGTGCTGGGGCTTTACCAGAAGTTGGACAAGCCGCGGCAGAGGAATGTATTGATGAAATTATTGATCATCTTGCAGATTCTCATATGGTTTTTATTACTGCTGGTATGGGGGGAGGAACTGGAACAGGGGCTGCTCCCGTTGTTGCTCGTGCAGCACGTGAAAAAGGTATTTTGACCGTTGGTGTAGTGACAAAGCCATTTCAGTTCGAAGGGGCTCGTCGTATGAAAACGGCCGAGGCTGGTATTGAAGAATTACAAAAGTCTGTCGATACATTGATTGTTATTCCCAATCAAAATCTTTTCCGTATTGCAAATGATAAAACAACGTTTGCTGATGCTTTTGCTATGGCTGACCAAGTGCTTTATTCTGGTGTTGCTTCCATTACGGATTTGATGATTAAAGAGGGCTTGATTAACCTCGATTTTGCTGATGTTCGTTCTGTTATGCACGAAATGGGTCGAGCCATGATGGGAACGGGTGAGGCATCTGGTGATGGGCGTGCTTTGGCTGCTGCTGAAGCGGCTATTGCGAACCCATTGTTAGATGATACCTCTATGCGTGGAGCACGTGGTTTATTGATTTCTATTACGGGCGGGCGTGATATGACTCTCTTTGAGGTTGATGAAGCTGCTAATCGTATTCGTGAAGAAGTGGATGCTGATGCGAATGTGATCTTTGGGGCCATTGATGATGAGTCATTGGAAGGTGTTATTCGTGTTTCTGTGGTTGCCACCGGTATTGATCGTGAGGTTAGTGATGTGATTCAGCCATCTCAGCCTCAACTTCAAAGACCGACCTCTTCAATACGCAAGAACGATCCCGGAACGTCACACAGTTCTTTTCATGTTCAGTCATCGCCCTTACGTTCTGAATCAATGGTTGAAGTCATTGAATCGCTTGAAATAGAAAAAGGGAAGCCAACAGGTGAACAGTTTCGTCCTAAAAGTCAAATTTTTGCACAGCCTGCAGAAGCAATGACGACGCGAAGTGCGACAAAAGCTGTTGCTTATGGTTCAAATATTGTGCAGGATCAGATATCAAATGCTCCACGTATGCAAGGAGGTCGTACTTCTCAACAAACTATGACGGCTCCTGTGAGCATGGAGGCTACAGCGCATGTTCTTGATGAGATGACAGGGGTTGTGAAGCAAAAAGAAAAGCTAGTGCAACCAAAACAAACGCAACAGATGCAAGCGCGTGCTCCAATGCGGATGCCTGAGCTAAAGGATTTTCCTCCTGTTGCTCATGGACAGAGACAAAGAACGTCTGTGACTGATCAAGGCCCTCGTAATCTTTGGCAGCGTTTGAAACAGAGCTTAACACATCGCGAGGATGAAGAGCCAGAAGCAAGGTTGGAACCTGCTGTAAGATCCTCACAGCAGCAAGAGTCTTCTCTTTACAATAAAAACTCTCAGGCGCTTTCTCAAGATGCTTCTGTTTATGTTCCACGTCGTTCTGGTGAGTTGCATCCTCAAGTTCCACAAGATCAGCGTACTTTTATCAGTGAAGAAGATCAGTTAGAAATACCAGCGTTTTTACGTCGTCAGGCAAATTAATTTGTAAGAAATGAGGAAAAGTAAAAAATTTTATAATCTCTTTTGACGATGAGACAGAAATTATAAAGTAAAATATACTGTTGTTTTAGATAAAATACTTTGTTTAAAAAAAAACCGCTTATAACAAGCGGTTTTTTTTATTATTTACTATGAATATTTTCTTTATGGTTTTATAAATTTTGTTAAAAGATGTAAAAGAAATGCAATAAAATAATATGATGAATTTGGTGCCAAGATATCAGTCTACTCTTAAAAAAGCAGTAATATTTAAGGGGATTGGCGTTCACAGTGGCTGTTTGTCAGTGGTAAAGGTTTGTCCAGCAGATGTTGGGTGTGGTATTCTTTTTAAGCGTTGTGGATTAGACGGAACAGAAAAAATATTTCAAGCCCATGCATCGCAAACGGGAGAAACTGAGTTATCAACGATGCTTGGAGATGGAGAAGTAAGAGTTGAAACAATTGAACATTTGATGGCAGCCATTGCTGCTTATAATTTAGACAATCTTGTTATTGAAGTGTCACATAATGAGATTCCTATTTTAGATGGTTCTGCATGGCAATATTGCCAAGCTTTTGAAAATGTTGGCATTGTCCAGCAAAATGCACTCCGTTCTTATTTCATGATAAAAAAGCCGTTACGGGTTGAAGAATCTCATGGTTTTGCAGAGCTTTTGCCATTTGATGGACGCCGTTTTGATATAACGATTTCTTTTCCTTCTCCAGCCATCGGTAAGCAACATTTTAGTTTTGATCTTACGACACAAGGGTTTCGCGATGATTTGTCACGTGCACGCACTTTTGGTTTTATCAAAGAGGTGGAAAAATTACGGCTTTCTGGAAAGGCGAGGGGCGCTTCTTTAGAAAATTCTCTTGTTATCGGTTTTAATGATAAAATTTTAAATTCTAATGGTCCTTATTGGAAAAATGAATGTGTTCGTCATAAGATGCTTGATGCGATTGGTGATACTGCTTTGCTCGGGGGACCTTTTATTGGATTATTTCGTTCTTATTGTAGTGGCCATAGAATTAATGCACAATTGGTGAAAGCTCTTTTGGCAGATGAATCATATTATGAAAAAAGCTCTTTAGAGAAAGAGTAAAAGAAAATTGACAAGATTTTTTTATTGTTTATTTGATTTTTAAGGGGATGATTGACCTAAACTGCTAAATTGGTTATGTGCATTTTAAAGTGATATGGTATAAAAGCTTTTAATAAATTATTTTTGCTGCAAGATGATGTTCTGTGGAGGCCGGGAAAATTATGAAAAAATCTCATGTGTGCATTAGAAATATGGCATATAGGAAATCTAACATTGTACGCAAGATATTAGGTGTGGTGCTTTTGGGAAGCACCTGTATGTTAGCGGGATGTCTCTTTAAAGAGAAAAATACCCTTGATCCATCTGCTTATGTTTTGAAAATAGATCCACCAGATGTTCTTTATAATCAGGGGCTTGCTAGCCTTGAGAGTGGGCGGCTTGGAGATGCAGCAAAAAAGTTTTTGAAGATTGAAAAACAGTATGCTTATACAGACTGGGGCCGTAAATCTTTAGTCATGGGTGCTTTTACAAATTATCGTCTCGGAAAATATGATGATTCAATTAGTATGGCTCAACGCTATATTACTCTTTATCCTGGGTCTAGTGACTCGGCTTATGCGTACTATATTATTGGTCTTTCTTCTTTTCGTCGGATTCCTGATGTTACGCGTGATCAACGTGATACAAAACGCGCTATTGCTGCGATGCAGCTTCTTATAGAGCGTTATCCTCATTCTGAATATGTCAAAGATGCTAAAGATAAAATTCGTTTTGGGCGCGAACAGTTGGCTGGTAAAGAAATGCAGATTGGCCGCTATTATGAAGAAGGGCGGCGTTATCTTGCTGCAAGTAGACGGTTTCGTACCGTCGTTGAAGAATATTCCGATACAAATCAAATTGAAGAAGCGCTTTTCCGCTTGACAGAGGTTAATCTGGCTCTTGGTTTAACGGCTGAAGCACAGACGGCAGCAGCTATTTTAGGGCGTAATTATCCTAAAAGTGAGTGGTATAAATTTTCTTATAATCTTTTGAAGAAGAATAAAATAGCGCCACATGAGCATAAATCTTCTTGGATCTCGAATGCTTTAGGTAGTGATAAGAAGAGGGCACGTTGATTCTCTCATGCTGATACAGCTTTCGATTCATAATATTGTTTTGATCGAAACGCTCGATATTAATTTTACGGCGGGGTTGACTGTTTTAACTGGTGAAACAGGGGCGGGGAAGTCTATTCTCCTTGATGCTTTGTCGCTGGCTCTTGGGGGACGAGGGGATGCTTCACTTGTGCGTCATGGTAGTGATCGTGGGCAGGTCACCGCTGTTTTTGATGTCCCTCTTTTACATCCTGCACGTCAACTTATTCGTGAGAATGGTCTTAATGATGAGGGGGATATCATTTTACGACGTGTGCAATCGAGTGATGGACGCAGTCGTGTCTTTATCAATGATCAGGTGGCGAGTGTTGCCTTAATGCGGAGTGTTGGTCGTCACTTGGTTGAAATCCATGGACAGCATGATGATCGTGCACTTGTTGATGTTGCGTCGCACCGCCAGTTATTAGATGCTTTTGGCGGACTTGAAGATGATGTGAAAAATTTACGTCAATGTTATCGGGTATGGCATGAATGTGAAGAGCGTTTGCACCAACAGCGTCTTAAAGTAGAGAATGCAACGCGTGAGATGGATTATCTTCGGGCATGTGTAGAAGAGCTTGAAAAGCTTGATTTTCAATTTGGTGAGGAAAATGCTCTTTCTTTGCGTCGTGCTGATATGCTTAAATTAGAAAAAATAGCGACGGATATTAAAGAAGCAGATGATCTTTTAAGTGGTCAAAAATCGCCAATACCCGTTCTTTCTAATTTGGTAAGGCGTTTTGAGCGGAAAATTCCTGAGGCAGAAGAGCTTATTACACCAGTGGTGAAATCTCTTGATGAGGCATTGCATGCACTTGCAACAGCACAGGAAGGGATTGAGGCGGCTATGCGGGCATTGGATTTTGAACCTGATGAATTAGAACGGATAGAAGAACGCCTTTTTACGCTTCGCGGTTTTGCTCGTAAATATCAAGTTTCTGCGGATGAATTGGTTCAGTTACGCGATAAAATGGATGCTGAACTTACTGATTTTGAAGAGGCTCAGAACACGTTAACGCGTTTTGAAGATGAGGCGGGGCAAGCACAGAAAAATTATGATACATTGGCACAAGCTTTAACAATAAAGCGTCGAGAGACAGCAAAGCATTTATCTGAAAGTGTTATGGCTGAGTTGCCGGCATTAAAATTAGAAAAGGCAGAATTTATTGTTGAAATGCAGACTGATTTTGAAAGGCGAAGTGCAGAGGGGTGTGATCGTATTGAATATTTTGTTCGAACCAATCCTGGAACACGGGCTGGCCCCATGCTGAGTGTTGCTTCTGGTGGTGAACTATCTCGTTTTTTATTGGCATTGAAGGTTGTGTTATCTGACCGCGGATCGGCTCCTACATTGATTTTTGATGAAATTGATACAGGTGCTGGGGGCGCAGTTGCGGCCGCTATTGGGCAACGATTACAGCGTTTATCGGAGAGAATTCAGGTTTTTGCTATTACACATGCACCCCAAGTCGCATCAAAAGCGCACAGTCATTTTCTTATTTCAAAGATGGAAAATGATGATAAAGGGCACTTTGTTACAGCTATTCATAAAATGGAAGAGCAGGAACGTGCAGAAGAAATTGCTCGTATGTTGGCAGGAGAACAGATTACTGAGGAGGCACGAGCGGCTGCTCAAAAGCTTCTTGCTTAGTCATCATTGGGATAAGATAAAAAGATTGACAAGCATGTGCTTATTTAAGTTCACTTTTTAATTAAAGAGTTGAGATTTTTATGACGATAGTCCACCATTTGGAATAGATTTTATGAATAAGGACGGAATTAAGAACCTTACTGCTCTTGAAGCAGAAAGTGAATTAGAGTGGTTAGCAAAAGAGATTGCACGTCATGATGTGCTTTATAATCGTGATGATCAACCTGAAATTTCTGATGCAGAATATGATGCCCTTCGCCGGCGTAATGCGGAAATTGAAGCTCTCTTTCCTGAACTGATTCGTATAGATTCTCCTTCACATAAAATTGGAGCACCGGTTTTGGAGAAGTTTGAAAAATCTGTTCATACACAACCGATGCTTTCCCTTGATAATGCGTTTAGTTTTGAAGATGTTACTGAATTTGTTGAACGTGTGCGTCGTTTTTTACGGCTTTCAGAAACACAAATGTTAGAAATAACAGCAGAGCCAAAAATTGATGGTTTATCGTTGTCTTTGCGCTATGAAAAGGGGCGGCTTGTATGTGCCGCAACGCGGGGTGATGGAACTGTTGGAGAAAATGTGACAGCGAATGCACGAACAATTTCTGATATTCCAAAAGTTTTGCAAGGAAAAATTCCTGATATTCTTGAGGTTCGCGGTGAAGTTTATATGGGGCGGGAAGATTTTCAAGCACTTAATATCAGCCAGCAAGAAAAGGGTAAGTTAACTTTTGCCAATCCTCGAAATGCGGCGGCTGGTTCATTGCGTCAACTGGATTCACGGATAACTGCCAGCAGAAAGCTGCAATTTTTTGCTTATGCTTGTGGTGAGGTGAGTGAAATATTTGCAGAAAGCCAAATGGAGATGATGAAAAAGCTCAAAGAATATGGCTTTATTATCAATCCATTAACAAGAGTTTTTAAGACAGTAGAAGAAATTATTTCCTATTATCATAATATAGAAGGACGCCGTTATTCTTTAAATTATGATATTGATGGCATTGTTTATAAAGTTAATGATTTGATGCTCCAAAAGCGTTTGGGGTTTGTTTCTCGTTCGCCGCGTTGGGCTATTGCACATAAATTTCCAGCAGAAAAGGCTATGACTCTTTTAGAGGGTATTGATATTCAAGTGGGGCGCACCGGTGCATTAACACCTGTTGCGCGTCTTACGCCTATCACTGTTGGTGGGGTGGTGGTGACCAATGCTAGTTTGCATAATGAGGATTATATTAAAGGAATTGGTCATAAAGGAGAGCCCATTCGTGAGGGGCGTGATATTCGTATCGGCGACACGGTGATTATACAACGTGCTGGTGATGTAATTCCTCAAGTTGTTGACATTGTAGTGGAAAAACGTCCAAAAGACTCTTCTGCTTTTGTTTTCCCTCATCTTTGCCCTGCTTGTGGAAGTCATGCGGTTCGTGAAGCAGAAGAAGCGGTACGTCGATGTACAGGGGGGCTTATTTGTCCTGCACAAGCGATTGAGCGTATTCGTCATTTCGTTGCACGCAATGCTTTTGATATTGAGGGTTTGGGTAAAAAACAAGTAGAGTTTTTTTTCCACGCTCAAGATGAAGCGCTTCGAATTCATACACCAGCTGATATTTTTACTTTACAGCGGCGCCAAGAAAATTCGTTAGTACGTTTGGAAAATATGGAGGGTTTTGGTGCTGTTTCCGTGCGTAAACTTTATGATGCCATTAATGCACGCCGCAAAATTCCTCTCAGCCGTTTTTTGTTTGCTCTAGGAATTCGTCATGTTGGTGAGGTGAATGCGCGACGTCTTGCACGTGCTTATCAAACTTATACAGCTTTTGAAACTGCGGCAATGGAAGCACTTATGCCATGTGAGCAGGAAGATAAAGAAGGTAATGAAGCTTGGCTAGAGCTTACCAATATCGAAGGAATTGGACCACAGGTAGGGTGCGCAATTATTGATTTTTATAAGGAAGCCCATAATCGTGAGGTTTTGTCTGTTTTGCTTGAAGAAGTGACTCCTCTCGATGAGGAGCCTGTTTTGAAAGCATCTTCACCGTTAGCGGAAAAGATCATTGTTTTTACAGGAACTTTGATGCATATGTCTCGCGATGAAGCAAAAGCATTGGCAGAGCGACTAGGGGCAAAGACTTCCGGTTCTCTCTCTAAAAAAACAGATCTTCTTATTGCAGGACCTGGAGCGGGATCAAAATTGACTAAAGCTGGGGAGTTAGGTGTTGAGATTATTGATGAAGAGGCTTGGCTACAGCTGATTGAGGAACATAATGTTTAGGGAGGGGGAATGATGCTCAAGCATTGATGGACATTCTTCTCATTTTTCCTCATTCGAAACGATTTACTGATATTGAAAGCCAATTTATAGTTGTTTTTTTATGTTGTAAGATAGTGTTTTATCAAGATGAAATAATGGAGAGTTTTAATTATTTCCTTATGTTTAGTTTACATTTTTGCTTGAAAAAGGGGTGGGGTTGTTTTTGTTGAAAGCTTTAAGAGGTATCTGTGTTTTTTCACTTAAAGGGGTTTTGTTGCTTCGTTTGCCCATTCTTTCTCTTCTTCATTTAAATAAGGTGCATTCATCTGATAAACACGTGCGTGGTAATTATTGAGCCATTGTCGTTCTTCTTGTGTTAAAAGCTCCGGAAGAATGAGCTTTCGATCAATGGGGCAATGAGTGAGTGTTTCAAACGAGAGCATTTCTTTCTCTCCACCAGAAGTTTTTTGTGCTGGCTTTACAATGAGTAAATTTTCAATACGAATACCAAATGCACCTTCACGATAATATCCAGGCTCATTAGAAACAATCATTCCGGGGATCAATTCTTGGCATCCTTTGCGCGAAATATTTTGTGGTCCTTCATGAACAGAAAGATAAGAACCAACGCCATGACCCGTACCATGGGCATAATCAAAACCAGCTTTCCACAAGGCAATGCGTGCTAGAACATCAATATCTTGTCCGCGTGTTCCTTTTGGAAAGAGTGCTGTTGAAAGAGAAATCATGCCTTTAAGAACCAAAGTAAAACAGCGTTTTTCTTCTTCTCCAATATCGCCAATTGCTATCGTGCGTGTAACATCTGTGGTGCCATCACGGTATTGTCCTCCTGAATCAACAAGATAAAGTTCACCACCCTTGAGTGTTTTATTGGTTTCATTCGTTACACGGTAATGGATAATAGCTCCATTTGCACCTGCGGCTGAGATTGTATCAAAAGAAAGATCTTCAAGTTTTTTTCCCATGTCTTTTGCTGTCTTTATGCGAAATTCTTCTAATTTCTGAGCAGCAGAAATTTCATTTATTGTGCTTGGTGTTTGTTTGTCTAACCAAGCAAAAAAACGGGTAAGAGCAACACCATCGCACAGGTGAGCTTTGCGCGCACCTTCTCGTTCTGTGTCATTTTTAATGGCACGGGGTAGAGCAGCAGGATCGGTTAGTGGGATGAAAGATTTTCCATCTTCTTCAAGTGCAGTGCGTAACTTTTCGCATGCTAACTGTGGGTCTAAGGCGAAAATCATGCCTTTTTGACTATAATCTTTGATCTTGGCAATAAATTGTTCTGGTTCATATAATTTTGTATAGCGTTCCAGATATCGTTTTTGTTCTTCACCAAGCTTTTTACTGTCAATGAATAAGGTTGGTGATTCTTCTATAGGGATTAGAGAAAAACAAAGAGAAAATGGTGTGTTGGAAACATCATTACCCCGTATATTGAATATCCATGCAATAGAGGAGGGATCTGTAAAAATAAAAGCATCTGCATGGGCTTGTTGTATGGTTTTGCGGATTAAAGAGAGCTTTTCATCGCTATCCCATCCTGCATATTGGAGAGGGTGAAGCGATAAGGCAGATTGCGGTGATGGTGGTTGATCATGCCAGATAAGATCGATAGGATTTCGTTGAACTGCTATAAGCGTTCCACCTGTTTTTATCTCTAAGGATTTTTTCAATGCATCTATAGCGGAAATGGTGTGGAGCCATGGGTCAAAGCCAATAGAAAGTTGTTTTCCATTTTTTTCAAGCCATTGTGAGGGAGGACAAGTGATGAGATCTTCATATTCAAAAATATGCGGATCAGTTTGTTGGCGAACTTGGAGTTTATAGCGTCCATCAGTAAAGATAATAGCTTTATTTTTTAAAACGAGCGCCATACCCGCTGACCCCGTAAAGCCAGTAAGCCAGCTTAAGCGTTGAGCATGGGGGGGGACGTATTCTCCTTGGTGTTCATCGCTACGGGGAACAAGAAAACCATCAAGCCCAAGACGATCAAGCTCTTTACGAAGGGATGAAATACGCTCGAGAGCATGGGTGGGATTTGTTGTTGCTTCAAAAGATTGATACATAACAACGTCCTTTTCATTTATTTAAGATGTATCGTAACCCATCCTTGATGGTGGTATGTTTCAAGATGTTTGAGTCCCTGTTTTACATAGGCTCCCAATACGAGATCATGTTGTTCTTCAAGAATTCCAGAAAGTACAAGTGATCCACCTTTTTGAAGAAATTGAACCATTTCTGGTGCAAGTTCAATAAGCGGATTAGCAAGGATATTGGCAATGATGAGATCAAAGGGCGCACGTGATGCAATTTCATCATGGGCAAAGCCTATTGCTGTAATTGCCGTAATATATTTTTCTACACTATTGAGTGTGATATTGTGTTTTGCAACTTTGATAGCAATGGGATCAATATCAGATGCAAGTATAGCAATAGGTTTGAGCTTTGCCATGCCAATGGCTAAGACACCACTGCCAGTTCCAAGATCAAGGGCATTGTGTGGATTTTCGTGTTTCATAATTTTGGCAATCATTTCCAAACAACCGGCTGTTGTTCCATGATGTCCAGTGCCAAAAGCTTGATTTGCATCAATTTCAATGGGAAAAACACCTTGGGGGATGTCGTTACGGTTATGGCTTCCATGGAGAAAAAAAGGACCAGCATGTATAGGTTGTAATCCTTCTAGGCTTTTTTGTACCCAATCAATATTGGGTAAAATTTCATGGTTAATTTTATGAGGATCTATAGAAAGGATCTGTGCAAAACGTTGCAAAACACGCTCTTGATTGTCTTGCTCTACATAAAGTGAAAGTTCATAGATGGTGTTTTTTTCATCTATTTCTGTAAGAGCCAAAGGATACCCTTCTTCGTCAAAAGCTGCTTCTATAAGCGTATAAAATCGCTCTGCTTCACTTTTAAAAGTGGTATAATACAGACGAATTTGCTGTGACATCCTGTTCTTTCTTTATAATTGGCTTTTTATTTAGTTTGAGACAAGTTTTTTGAGTTGTTCAATGGCAATTTGGTCTTTTAACTCATTATTATCCTCGTTGGGTTCATAAGGAATAATACCAGCGAGTTTGCCACCTTTTTTAAGCAAAAAAATTGCAGCCGTATGGTCGTAAGTATAATTTCCATCTGTCCCTGGTATTTTTTCAGCAAAGATATTAAAGGAATTGACCATTTTATGAACTTTTTCAGGATCTCCACTAATGCCAATAATTTTATTGTTAAAATTACTGAGATATTCATGAAGTACTTCAGGGGTGTCACGCTCAGGGTCAACAGTCACAAACCATTTTCCTAATTTATCACTCTCAGGCCCAAGAGCTGTTAACCATCGATCAAGATTCATTAATGTCGTAGGACAGATTTCAGGGCACATCGTAAAACCGAAGAAAATAATTGAAGGTTTACTGCGAACATCAGCTTGCGTAACAGTTTGTCCATTTGAATCGGTGAGAGTAAAGTCATCACCTAAAGGCTTATTGATCAATGTATCATAAATGAAAATCCCCGTAAGAAATATAACTGTTAGTCCTAAGATGCGGATTACATTTTTCATCGCTTGTCTCTCTTAAAAGTGTTGAAAAAATCTAGCATTGGTTGGTTTGTTTTGCAATGTTTGTTTCATGGTTGATTTTATGGATTTGCTTGGTATGTCTTTCCATATCTCTTGATGAAATAATTGATGGAAGGTAATATGAATATTGAGAACGATCTTCGATTTCACGAAAGTAAACCGCGTATCCATACAACGGCACGATTGCATGCTTGTAAATTAGGGCGCTATGTGGCAATTAATGAGCGGGTGATTTTGCGGAATGTGATCGTTGGAGATTTTTCTTATTTAGAACGTAGCAGTGAGGCTATTTATAGCGATATTGGTCGTTTTTGTTCTATTGCATCTCATGTACGGATAAATGCGTTAGAGCATCCTATAGAGCGCCTTTCAACCCATAAAATAACCTATCGTCCAAATGAATATTTTCGTTATAAGTCACTCGATTGTTCTTTTCGAGAAAGGCGTTGTGCGAAACATGTTATCATTGGGCATGATGTGTGGATTGGGCATGGAGCAGTTATTATGCCTGGAGTAACAGTTGGACATGGTGCAATTATTGGCGCTAATGCTGTTATAACAAAAGATGTTATGCCTTATACGATTGTTGCTGGGGTTCCAGCTCAACAATTGCGGATGCGTTTTCCCAATCATGTGATAGGAGATCTTTTAGATATGGCTTGGTGGGATTGGCCGCTTGATAAAATTTACAACGCATTACCTGATATGCAAAACTTGTCCATTGAAGCTTTTGTTTGCAAATGGAAAAGATATTCAGAATAAAATGGCCCTTTGAAAAAACGGATTATAGTTTTCTTTCGTTAAGCTTTGTCTACAAAATTATCCAGTACACGTTTTTCTCCAGCTTTTTCAAACATTATTGTCAATTTATGATCATCTATCGCTGTAATATGGCCATAACCAAATTTTATGTGAAAAATTCGATCATTGATTGCAAAATTTGATGGCGCTTCAGAGACTGATTGAGCAATAACTTTCCCTTCAATATTTTTGTTTTTTTGTGCACGATTTTGTCTTGGTGCAGCATAGTCATTATAAAAGGATTCTTGATGTTGAAAGGAGTATTTTCCATAACCACCATAAGGTGTTTCCATGGCTATGGCTTCTATATGTTCTGCTGGTAATTCATCTAGAAAACGGGAGGGAAGAGCAGATTGCCAAAGTCCGTGAACTCTGCGGTTGGATACAAACCATATATGCAGATATTTTTTTGCTCTTGTAAGCCCTACATAAGCAAGGCGTCGTTCTTCCTCTAAGCCTGAACGTCCACCTTCATCTAATGAGCGCTGATGGGGAAAGAGCCCTTCTTCCCAACCTGGAAGAAAAACTGTTTCAAATTCAAGTCCTTTGGCTGAATGAAGTGTCATGATGTTGACGGCATCCATGTTTTCATTATTTTCTGTTTCCATAACCAGTGCAACATGTTCTAAAAAGCTTTGAAGATTTTCAAATTGCTCCATGGAACGGATCATTTCTTTAAGGTTCTCTAGTCGTGTGGGAGCTTCTGGTGAGCGATCTTCTAACCACATGGTTGTATAGCCAGAATCGTCAAGAATGATTTCGGCAAGTTCTCTGTGGGGGGTGCATTGCAGCATATTTTGCCAGCGGCGGAAGTTTTCAATAAGGCTTCGTAAAGCACTGCGTGCCTTAGGCTTTAGCTCATCTGTTTCAATGATATCAGCAGCTGCAGAAAAGAGAGAAACAGCACGTGCGCGTGCACTTTCATAAAGAATGCGCAAGGTTGCGTCTCCTATGCCGCGTTTAGGTGTATTAATAATACGCTCAAAAGCTAAATCATCAGCGGGGTGGACAACAACGCGTAAATAAGCCATGGCATCACGTATTTCCATTCGCTCATAAAAACGTGGACCACCAATGACGCGATAGTTAAGGCCAAGCGTTACAAAGCGATCTTCAAATTCACGCATTTGAAATGATGCACGTACCAAGATAGCCATATGATTTAATGCATGACCTTTTTGTTGGGCACGCTCGATTTCTTCTCCGATTGCTCGTGCTTCTTCTGCCGAATCCCATGCTGAATGAATTTTTACTTTTTCTTCCTCCCCCTTTATTTGAGCAGAAAAAAGGACTTTGCCCAGTCTTTCTTCATTATGAGCAATCAGATGAGAGGCAGCTTTAAGAATATGGGATGTCGAGCGATAATTGCGTTCTAGACGAATAATTTGGGAAGAAGGAAAATCTTTTTCAAATCGTAATATATTCTCGACTTTTGCACCACGCCATCCATAAATGGATTGATCATCATCACCAACACAACAAAGATTAACATTTCGACCTTGAGGATGTTGTGCTAAAAGGCGAAGCCAAAGATATTGTGCTGTATTTGTATCTTGATATTCATCGACAAGAATATAGCGAAATTGAGAATGGTATTTGCGAAGAATATCTGGATTGTGTTGAAAGATAGAGATAGAATGAAGCAGAAGGTCGCCAAAATCACAGGCATTAAGATCTTTTAATCGATTTTGATAACTGTGATAAAGTTCTCGCCCCATGCCGTTGCCAAAGGAATACGCATCACTTTTTGAGATATGTTCTGGTGAAAGTCCTTGATTTTTCCAAGAATCAATCATCATGGCAAGGTTTCGTGCGGGCCAACGCTTATCGTCTAAGCCTTCAGCTTGAATAAGCTGTTTTAAAAGTCGAAGAACATCATCGCTATTGAGAATTGTAAAATTTCTTTTTAAATCAACAAGCTCTGCGTGTCGGCGTAAAATTTTAGCACCAGTAGAATGAAAAGTTCCAAGCCAAGGCATTCCTTCAACAACTTCACCAATAAGTTCACCAATACGTATTTTCATTTCACGCGCAGCTTTGTTGGTGAACGTGACAGCAAGTATTTGTTGAGGAGAGGCGAGTCCAGAGCGCAGAATATGAGAAATACGGATTGTTAAGACACGTGTTTTTCCAGTACCTGCACCTGCAAGAACTAAAAGAGGGCCCTCAGTATTCATAACAGCTTGTTGTTGTTCTGGATTGAGCTGTCCTAAATAGTCTGTGTTATATGATTTTTTTTTCTTTAGAACATGAGAAGAAATCCCAGAGTCTTTTTTATCATAGGCTGGGGGGGCATCTTCTTCAAAAAAAGGTATGTGATCGGAAAAATTATTCATTATACCTTTTTTGTAATCTTTTTTTCATAAAAGTGCTAGATTTAAAAAACTTTTCTTTTAAAAGCTACAACAGTTTTAATTGAACAAGAAATGTTAAAAGAAAGTATTAAAGACGTTGAGTAAGAATACTTTGAAGGGCGTAAATGCGCAACGAGGCCGAAAGATTGACTTGTTGTGGCCTTTGGCTATCAATATCAGTGATAATAAAGGCTAAAGATTGTCCTTTTTTGCGGGCTATATCTTTGAGAATATCTAAAAATGGCGGTTCTAAAGAGACGCTGGTTGCGTGTCCATCAACGCGAACAGATATCTTTTGCGGAATGACTTTTGACCAATCCATAAAATTACTCTCGTTCATTTTTTCTCCTTTACTCATCGTTTCGCAAACGATTTTGATCAAGAAATTTTTGCGTTTTAAAAGACTTTTTTTGCTCGAAAAGTTTTTCAGTTTTTGTTCGTCCAAAACGATAACGACTTTCTTCGGCATGAAGCGCTTTTTCTGCACGCTTTTTTTGTTTTCGAAATTGGCGAAGATTTATCGGTTCAGTCATGAGAAAAATTATTTTTTCCGAAAAGAATCTAAAGAGACAACATCAGCACTTTGTTTTGTATCGTTATTTGAAGGCTCTTTACTGGTATTGAGACTTTGTTCTTTTGTGAGCATACTTTCTTTTTTTTGTTTGTTTGATGGAGCTATGAGCGTAGATGGAATATTTTCTGAAACTTCACTTTCTACAGAGGGAAGTTTTGAGGGCAGATCAAATGCTGCTTCAAATGTTGCTATAGGATCATAAAAAACTTGAATAGAAGTAAAAGGAATTACGAGCTTTTCGGTAATTTCCCTGAAAGAGAGGGTTACTTCAAAGGCTGTTTCTGAAACACTGAGATCTCTAAATTGATGTTGCAAGACAATTGTCATTTGTTCAGGATAGCGATTTTTTAGCCGAGGAGAAATTTTAACGCCTGGAGCATTTGTAAAAAAAGTTATAAAAAAATGATGGTTTCCCGGAAGTCCTGCTTTAGCAACTTCCGATAAAACTTTACGGATAACTCCACGAAGCGCATCCTGAACGAGAATATCGTAACGGATTTGATCTTTAACCATCGAAGTTTATTCCTTTTATTTCACGTAGCAGAATGGCCGTACTGATGTGTCGATATTGTGTAATAGAATGTATTTAAAAACCAGCAGTATTTTGTCTACAAGATACCTCATTGAATCAAAAAACACAAAAAATAATGTCTGATAATGTCTGAAAGATCAATCAATAACATTTTAAAAAGTGAAGGCTTCTGTTGCCAGGTGCCTTCCAACCCCGCTTAAACCTGCGACGGTTTAAGAGTCAATTTGAAACATTCACACCACCTTAGGCGGCGAGACGTGCTTCCGCATAGTTGTCATTTGCAACTACTCATTTAGCCCGATAACGGTGGTACAATGCCGAGTAAAAGAGCGATCTTTACACCCTTGTCGATCCTATTTCGCCCCCACCAAAATATAATTTTGGTTGTTTATATTTTGGTGGAGGCGCCGGGTACCGCCCCCGGGTCCAATAGGTTTATTTCATCGTCCATTTATTACCATAGCTGGAAAGCCAGCTCTTTAAATATAGATGAAGAACAGTCTTAGGAAAAGGGGGGGTTGTTAATATTTTTAATCCTCTAATTATTTATGGAGCTATATGATGCGGCTATAAAAGTATAGCCGCTCATTTTTGGAGAGGAGATGATGTAAAATGACAAATAATTTAGCAGATATTAAAGTATATGATTCAAATCCTGATGCAGCGGCAGTCGAACGACTTAGTCAGCGTTTAGCTTTGGTGATGAAAAAGCAAGATGCAGCGCTTGTTGCAACATCGGATCCAAAAGAGTTAGAACGTGTTGAAAAATGGGTTCAAGATATTTTAGAAGTTGATGAGCAGAGTGCTAAAATGGCTGTTTCAAAAGTTTCTCAGATGATGGCTGGAGAGCGTAGAAAAAGTCGTATAACTTTTTATTATTTAGTTGCTAAACAACTCAATGCACTTCATAAAATTTAAACAATATTAAATTTGTGATAATGATAAAAAAAGCCCAATTTTTTGGGCTTTTTCGTTTATAGAGGGCGTTAACGTTTTTCATCGTCTTGGAGGTATCCTCCTTGACGCATACTCGGAACAAAAAGAAGAGCAATAAAAGCCATGATCATCACGATAGTTATGTAAAAATAAAAGAGTGATTCATGACCGTATTTTTTTAATCCAAGCGCAACGTATTCAGCAGAACCACCAAATAAGGCATTCCCAATGGCATGAGAGATGCTAACGCCTAATGCACGTATGGAAGAGGGGAACATGGCTGATTTTACGACACCAGAGATGGATGTATACATGCTCATAATGAAGAGCAAGCCAATAATGACAGATAAGGCAACCCATATACTATGGGTATTTCCGATTATCCAGAGCCCAGGAAATGTAAAGATGGCAGAAAGTATACTCCAAATAATGAGTAAAGTTTTTGTTCCAATTTTATCGGCGATGATACCTGCTATGGGTTGGAACAGGATGAAAATAAACAGTACAGCTGTCATAATCGTTGTTGCGGTATGTTTATCAAAGTTAGTGGTGGTGATTAGATATTTCTGCATATAAGTCGTAAAGGTATAAAATGTAAGTGATCCTCCTGATGCAAAACAGGCAATTACGACAACGGCTTTTGTATGTTTGGTGAGAAGTTCCTTAAGACTCCCAGAGTGTTTGTGAGAGCGGCTTTCTTCCTTAGTTGTTTCATGGAGTGAACGGCGTAGATAAATCGCAACGAGCGCTCCACATCCACCAATCACAAAAGGAATACGCCATCCCCATGCTTTTAACTGATCTTCAGACAGATAAGATGCTAAAATAAATATAATGAAACTGGCAAGAAGCTGGCCTGTAATAAGGGTGGCTGATTGAAAAGAAGCAAAAAGCCCACGATGCTTTTTGAGGGCTACTTCGCTCATATATGTGGCTGCTGTACCATATTCGCCACCTGCTGAAAATCCTTGCATCATCCGAGCTAAAAGTAAAAGGATTGCTGATGTTATTCCCCAAGTTTCATAGGTGGGGAGTATGGCTATAAAAAAAGAGCCTCCACACATCATAAAAATAGAAATAAGCATGGAGCGTTTACGCCCATAACGATCGGCGACAAACCCTAAAAACCAAGCTCCAATAGGGCGCATAAGAAAGCCAATAAAAAAGATTCCTGCAGTTTTTAAGAGTGGCGTAATAGCGTCACCATTTGAAGGAAAAAATTGTGAGGCAAAATAAACCGATGCAAAGGAGTAGATATAAAAATCATACCATTCTACAAGGTTTCCTGTTGCACTCGCTATAATAGCAAAAATACGTTTTCTTGCATCCTGTGATGCTGAATCTGTTCCATTTTTCATGAATTGTTCCCCTTTTGGATTTATAATCCATATTTTTAAACATAATGTTTTATGATTGCTAGAAAAATTTAATCGTATAATGATTATTTTTTATGAAAAATATTTTAAATAACATATGTTGGGAAGTTTTATCTATTTATTATATAGTATAAATAGTTTGATTAATTTATTAAATAATTTTTATCCATAGACTAATTCTTCTTATGCGTTGCAAGAGGTATTATTGTGAGGGATTAATATAAAAAGGGTAAAGATGAGAAATTTTTGCGGTATTTAGACTTTTTATTGGATATACAAAATGATAAAAAATTATTGATAACTCAATATGTTATGAAAATGATATCTGAAGATCATAGAAAGTGTTCAATGACTTTTCATGATTGAGAGTAAGATAATGAAATGGGTTTTATACTATAAAAAATTAAGTTTTTGAGTAAATAATTACAAAAAAGCCCAATTTCTTGGGCTTTTTTATTTAGTAAATAAGTTTAATGAAGTTTGTCTTTATCAAGATATCCTCCTTTATCAATATCGGGCATTAGGAGAATAGAGATGAGGGCAATGATCATCATTCCAACGATGTAAAAAAAGAAAACAGATTCATATCCCATATTTTTTAATCCAAGCGCTACATATTCAGCAGAACCTCCAAAGAGTGCATTCCCAATGGCAAAAGCAAATCCAACACCAATTGCTCGGATTGAAGCAGGGAATAGTTCTGCTTTTATTATACCAGCAATGGACGTATAAAAACTCATAATACAGAGTATTCCAATAATAATTAAGAGTGCTGTCCATGCATTATGGGTATTTCCAATCATTTTAAGGACTGGAATGGTACAGATAATGGATAAGACACTCCAAATAATGAGTGAAGCTCTTGCTCCAATTTTATCGGCTAAGGACCCTAAAAGGGGTTGCAATAACACAAAAATAAAGAGTGCGGCAGTCATTATTGTCGTCGCAGTGTGTTTATCAAATCCGGTGGTGGTGATCAGATATTTTTGCATATAAGTGGTATACGTATAAAATGTGAGGGATCCGCCAGCTGTGAAGCCAACAACCAAAAAGAATGCTTTTTTATGATTGCGAAAGAGTTCCTTAAGACTACCGGCGTGTTGTTCAGAACGGCTTTTGAGGGTTGTTGTTTCATGAAGCAAGCTTCGCAGATAAATTGCAACGATCGCTCCAAAGCCACCAATGACAAAAGGAATTCGCCAGCCCCACGCTTTTAATTGATCTTCAGTGAGATAAATGGCTAAAATAAAAATTACCAAACTCGCGAGAAGTTGACCTGAGATTGTTGTTGCATATTGAAAAGAAGCAAAGAGCCCACGATGATTTTTGGATGCAACTTCACTCATATAAGTGGCTGCTGTACCATATTCACCACCAACGGAGAGCCCTTGAAACATGCGGATTAAAAGCAGCAGAAATGCTGCTGTTATTCCCAAAGTTTTGTAGGTGGGAAGTATAGCAATGAGAAAAGAACCTCCACACATCATAAAAACAGAAATAAGCATGGAGCGTTTACGTCCATAGCGGTCAGCAATGAAGCCAAAGAGCCATGCTCCAATAGGACGCATAAGAAAGCCAATAAAAAAGATTCCTGCAGTTTTTAACAGTTGTGTAACAATATCTTCATCTTCAGAAAAAAATTGTGATGCAAAATAAACCGATGCAAAGGAGTAAGCATAAAAGTCGTACCATTCTACTAGATTTCCTGATGCACTGGATATGATAGCAAAAATACGTTTCCTTGTATCATGTGGATCTACAGTTGTTTGGTTATTCATGAAACTTTCCCCTTTTAGATTGATACTTTTCTGCTCGTTAAAGTTGTTAATGATGTATAGCATAAAAATACAATTGTATAATGATAATTTCTTAGAAAAATATTTTAATTTTATTTGTTATAATTTTATTTTTTTTAAAATATTTTATTTAAAATTTAGACAACATAAATAATGTTTATATTATTAATAAATAAAATAAAATTTAATTTAACTATAATGTAAAATATGATTTAATTTATACTGTTTATAATTAATAAATCTTCTTTTATTTTATGATTACATTCTTTTGTAAAGATTAAAAACTTACGATAGTGAAAGAATGAGCTTGCATATTTAAAGTTTAGAACTTTCATTATAAGATTTTTCTAGAGCAATTAATGCTATTTTGAGCTTATGGTGTATTGTTTAAATTGTGTACTTTTAGAATCTTTTTAGGATTTTTTTTGTTTCATTGTGAATTATTGGCATATGAGAGTGTTTTTGAGGATATGGATATTCTTTGGCTTATAGGTTTGATGTTGTGTCGTAAAATGGTGTTATTGGCTATTATATGTGAGATTGGTGTGTGGGTAAAAATCTCTTGATGAACTATTTCAAGTATCAAGGGAATGTGCAATCTTAAGGACTAGAGAATAGAGTATAGTAGAGCTAACAAGTAGTATAATGATAGCCGTTTGCGCTTTTATTAGTATTAAGTATGAAGAGGTTGGTCCACAATGTTAAGGAGTTCTTGAGCCCTTGAGTTTTTGAGACGGTTTATAAGAGCCATTTTTAGTCCTTTCTTATACAATTTTATCCGTCATAACTTTTCCCCTACTTGTAATGTGCAAGCGAGAGGTGTTTTAAGTTGATTCAATATAAAACAAATCTCAAATGAGAAGATCTTACGTGATGTTGGGTTTTAATTCAAGTTAAAAGATGCTAGATATATCATTATAAATCAATGTATTGTGCAATTTATCCTTCTCAGAGGGCTTTACTGTTATGCTCTTTACGGGTGTCATCGTGAAATGGATTTGAGTCTATTTGAGAAATGCATCTTAAAAAAGTGCGGAAGTTCATAACGTAATGGGCCTTTTCTATTTTTCATGGGGGCTTTAATTTTGATGAGGAATAGAAGTATTAAAATAAATCAAACGTCTTTTTGTCTTCAGCAAACGAAATTCAGCCAAAGAATCATCTCTTCATAACAGTGCGGAGCCACCGCTTATTTTTATAAGTGCCCTATGTGGGAAGAGAGAAAATTTCTTCTTTAGTGAGTTTAGAGGGATAAAAATAAAAAATTGCAAGCTTTAATTTCTCGTAGAATAGATACAAAAAAAGCCCAGAATTCTGGGCTTTTTTTGTTAGGATCAAAAGTTAATCAATATCATCTCCTTGTAAATATCCTTTTTTGCGAGCATCTGGCATTAAGAGAATTGCGATGAAGGCAATAATCATCATGCCTGCTATGTAAAAATGAAATATAGATTCATAGCCGATTTTTTTAAATTCAAGCGCGACAGCTTCAGCAGAACCACCAAATAGTGCGTTAGCAATAGCATAAGAGAGACCAACCCCCATTGCTCGGATTGAAGCAGGAAACATTTCTGCTTTTACGATACCAGAGACGGACGTATAAAAGCTCATAATACAAAGCATGCCAATAATAATGGAGAGAGCAACCCACATATCATTAGTATTTCCAATAATTTTAAGTGCAGGAATTGTAAAGATGATAGATAAGGAACTCCAAATAACCAGTGAAGCTTTTGTTCCAATTTTATCGGCTAGAGAACCAAAGAGGGGTTGGAGTAGCATAAAAACAAATAGTGCGGCCGTCATTATTGTTGTCGCAGTATGTTTATCAAATCCGGTTGTTGTTATCAAATATTTTTGCATATAAGTGGTACAGGTATAAAATGTCAGCGATCCTCCCGCTGTAAAACCGATAACTAAAAGGAACGCTTTTCCGTGATTGCGTAGAAGTTCTTTAAGACTACCAGCTTGTTTTTTAGAACGGCTTTCTTTAGTGGTTGTTTCGTGAAGTGAACGACGTAGGTAAATTGCAACAATTGCGCCACATCCACCAATTGCAAAAGGAATACGCCAGCCCCATGATTTTAATTGATCTTCAGAGAGATAGAGGGCGAGAGTAAACATAACCAAACTTGCAAGGAGTTGACCTCCAATGAGCGTGGCATATTGAAACGAGCTAAAGAAACCGCGACGTTTTTTTAGAGCAACTTCACTCATATAAGTCGCTGTTGTTCCGTATTCACCGCCGACTGAGAGCCCTTGAAGCATGCGGAGTAAAATGAGAAGAATTGGCGCTACTGCTCCAATCGTTTCATATGTAGGAAGAAGGGCGATGAGAAATGAACCACCACACATCATAAAAACAGAAATTAGCAAAGATCGTTTACGTCCATAACGATCCGCAATGAATCCAAAGAGCCAACCACCAATGGGACGCATGAGAAAACCTATAAAAAAGACGAAGGAAGATTTTAAAAGTTCGGTAACAACATCTCCATTGGAGGGAAAAAACTGTGAGGCAAAATAAATAGATGTAAAAGAATAAACATAAAAATCATACCATTCCACCAGATTCCCTGATGCACTCGATATGATCGAAAGAACACGTTTCCTTGTATCATGTGGTGCTAAAGATTCTTGTTTTTCCATAGTCAATCCCTTATTTTACATTCATCCATCTTTGTTCATTATCCCTCTATGTTATTTTCTTAGAAGCTGTCTATAGTATTTTATCTTTTGCATCAAAATTTTAGTCAGATCATGATAATTTCTTGTGTAAGATGTTTTGGGAAAAAGATTTGAATTATGTTTGTACAGATTTTGTAGTTTTTATTTTCTATAATGAAAAGAATCGGACATAATAGCTCCATGAAGTCATATCTTACTCTTTTATCTCACGTCTTAAATCAGGGTATCGATCGCACAGATCGAACCGGTGTTGGAACGCGATCTATTTTTGGGTATCAGATGCGCTTTAATTTGCAAGCAGGATTTCCATTGTTGACGACAAAGAAATTACACTTGCGTTCAATTATTTATGAGCTTTTGTGGTTTCTTAAAGGCGATACAAATACCGCATGGTTGAAAGAGCATGGTGTATCTATTTGGGATGAATGGGCTGATAAACAAGGAAATCTTGGTCCTGTTTATGGGTATCAGTGGCGTTCTTGGCCAGCTCCTGATGGGCGTCATATTGATCAAATCAGTAATCTGTTGACTATGATTAAGGAGACGCCTCATTCTCGTCGTCTCATTGTATCAGCATGGAATCCCGCATTGATAGAAGAAATGGCTCTTCCACCTTGTCATTGTTTCTTTCAATTTTACATTGCTGAGGGTAAATTATCCTGTCAGCTTTACCAGCGTTCGGCGGATATTTTTTTAGGAGTTCCATTTAATATTGCGTCCTATGCATTGTTAACGATGATGATTGCGCAAGTCAGTGGCCTTAAAGTTGGTGATTTTATTCATACATTGGGGGACGCTCATCTTTATTCTAATCATTTTGAACAGGCAAAATATCAATTGTCTCGTGTACCAAATGCTTTGCCATGTATGCTTATAAATCCAGCGGTAACAGATCTTTTTTCTTTTAAATTCGAGGATTTTGAATTGCTTAATTATGAAGCACACCCCCATATTAAAGCCCCGGTAGCAATATGAAGATTTCCATTTGTTTAATTGCCGCTGTTGCAGAAAATGGTGTTATTGGTTGTAAAGGTACAATGCCTTGGCATTTATCAACAGATTTGCAACGCTTTAAGGCGTTGACGTTGGGTAAGCCTATTATAATGGGGCGAAAAACTTGGGATTCTATCGGAAGACCTTTACCAAGGCGCACAAATATTGTCATTACGCGCGATTGTACTTTCAGCGCTGAAGGGGCGGTTGTTGCACATTCTTTATCACAGGCTTGTTCTCTTGCGACAAGTGTTGCTTCTCAAAATGATGTAGAGGAAACTTTTATTATTGGTGGGGGTGAAATTTTTAAACAAGGGTTTGGACTTTCTGATAAAATATTTCTTACAGAAGTTTTAGCTTCTATAGAAGGTGATTGTTTTTTTCCTATTTTTGATAAAGAAAAATGGACTGTCGTGCAAACACAAGATATTCCAAAAGGGGATAAAGATAGTCATCCGACACGTTTTGTTGTTTACGAGCGGAAATGATTTTTGTGATATGAAGTGTAAAGGGTTTATCAGTTGCGTAATTGAGATAAGAGAAACCCTATAGGCTTTAAGTGAAGGATCGGTATTTGAATGAATGGTAATCAGTTAAAGAGGTGATAATGCCCTGGACAAATCAAAATGGTGGTGGCCCATGGAGTGGCGATAAAAATAAGAACAGTGGTGACAAAAAGACATCTGCTAAGAACATTTTTGGTTCTGGTGGCAATAATGGTGGCGGAAATGGCCCCAATCTCGATGATATTTTGCGTAAAGGACAGGATCATTTTAAACAATTTAGTCGGGGCGGCATTTTTGTTTTGTTCCTTCTGCTTGCCATGTGTTTTTTTCTCTATCAGTCACTTTATATTGTCCAACAAAATGAGCAAGCAGTAGAATTGCGTTTTGGTGTGCCTAAAGAAGAAATTATCGGTGATGGTTTACATTTTCATTTTTGGCCAATTGAAACCTATATGAAAGTACCTTTAACGGAAAAAACAATTGCAATTGGTGGACAGCCTGGACAGAGACAACAAAGTGAAGGTTTGATGCTGTCGAGTGATCAAAATATTGTGAATGTCAATTTTTCTGTTTACTATCGCATTTCATATCCAGGACAATTTTTATTCAATGTGAATGATCAAGAGGGAACTGTTCGTCAGGTCGCTGAAAGTGCAATGCGGGAAGTTATTGGCTCAAGACCTGTTGATGATGTTTTACGCGATAAAAAAGAAGAAGTTGCTAACGATGTGAGAAAGATTACCCAGTTGACTGTCGATAAGTATCAGCTCGGGGTTGAAATAAGCCGTGTATCGATCAGTGAAGCTGCTCCTCCTACCAAAGTTGCTGCGGCGTTTAATTCTGTTCAGCAGGCTGAACAGGAACGTGGACGAATGATTGAAGAAGGAAATCGTGTGCGTTTTACGAAGATTGGTTTAGCAAATGGTGAAGCTTCACGTACACGGGAAATCGCAAAAGGTGAAAAAGCACAAATGATTGAAGAGGCAACAGGGCGTGCTGAACGTTTTCAGGCCATAGCCCGTGAAGCTGCAGTTTCACCAGAGGCTGCACGGTATCGTCTTTATATGGAGACGATGGGGCGTATTTTTTCTTCACCCAATAAATTGGTTCTCGATCAAATTAATTCTCCTGCGGTGCCTTATCTTTCTTTGAATGAATTGCTGCGTCATAATTTATCAGAAAAAGAAAAAATAAAATCAGCACGTTCTACATCGCTCTTGAATACTCAGATTTCCGGAGGACGTTAATAATGCAGCAGTCTCGTTTTTTGTTTGTTTTTAGTACCATAATATTTTTTTTGATCATGTTGTGGATGTCATTTTTTATTGTCTATCCTCGTCAACAAGTTGCTATTAAGCGTTTTGGACAAATCGTTAAGGTAGAATCTAATCCTGGAATTTATGTAAAAATACCTTTTGTGGATAAGATGATTGTGGTGGATAATCGTTTATTGCGTTATGATGTTCCTACACAATCTGTGCAAGTTCGTGGGGGGGCTTATTATGAAGTGGATGCGTTCTTTATTTATCGTATTACGGATCCTAAATTGTTTTTACAACGTATTGCTTCAGGGCGCCCGCAAATTGCAGCGCGTGAAAATCTTGCACCACGTTTTATTGACGCTTTGCGAGCTGTTTATGGTAAGAGAGAATTTAAAGCAGCCTTATCGGATGAGCGAGGCGCGATGATGGCCGAGGTTCAAAGGCAATTTTCTATAGATGCAGGTTCGCTAGGTATTAGAATTGTTGATGTGCGTATTCGAAAAACCGATTTAACCGATGCTGTTTCGGAAGATGTTTATCGGCAAATGGCTGCGGAGCGGGAAGCAGTTGCGGAAAATATTCGCGCTCGTGGTCAACAAGAGCGAGATCGTATTGTCGCAGAGGCAAATCGTGAATATGAAGAAATTGTGGCGGCTGCAAAGCGTGATGCTGAAATTACGCGCGGTGAAGGACAGGCTGAAAGTATTCGCATTTTACTCAATGCGAGAGAAGCAAATCCATCTTTTTACGATTTTTGGTTAGCGATGGAACAGTATAAGAATTTAGAGAAAATACCGATGGTGATTTCACCAAATGAGGATTTCTTTTTTTATTTTAGAAATTTTCCGCAAGCAAAGAAAAAAAATTCATCAGCAATGAGTCCTAGTTTGAGTAAAACTGATTCAAAGTCCAGCGGTGAATAGATGAAACAGTGTATGGAGCGTACTCGTGTGGGAAGTATGCTCTATCGCTGCTTGTTTTTATGATGAATGTAAAAGAATGTTAAGCCATACCGATTTTGCATAATAACTATTAAGTAAGGATCTTTACAGCTTTGGTTTAAAGGCATGTCATGGGTAGAAGTATCGTGAGTAGAAATATATTTTTGAAGTTTTTTATCACAAGAGTTGTTTTTTGTGTGATTTTATTTTTATCAGGATCCATGCGTTTGTCTTGGAGCGCAGAGATAAATAAGACATTGCCTTCTGTTCCTGATTTAGCTTCTGAGCTTTTGGAAACGGTTGTAAATATTTCTACGGCACAGACTGTTGAAGGAACAGAACAGGATGAAAATACTTCGATACCCGTTATTCCAAAAGATTCATTGTTGGAAGAATATTTTAATGATTTTTTTACACCCAAAGAGGGGGAAAAAAATAGTCAATTTCAAAAGGTGCGTTCTTTGGGGTCTGGTTTTGTAATTGATGCGCAAAAAGGGCTTATCGTTACAAATTATCATGTTATCGTTGATGCTGATGATATTGAAGTGAATTTTACGGATGGTGCAAAACTTAAGGCGAAGCTTCTTGGCAAGGATAGTAAAACGGATTTGGCGTTGCTTCAAGTGGATGCGGGAAGTAAAAAATTAAAAGCTGTGCGTTTTGGTGATTCAGAAAAAGCACGTATTGGTGATTGGGTTATGGCGATTGGTAACCCTTATGGTTTTGGAGGGAGTGTAACGGTTGGTATTATTTCTGCACGTAATCGTGATCTTAATGCTGGTCCTTATGATAATTTTATTCAAACAGATGCAGCGATTAATCGAGGGAATTCTGGTGGTCCGTTATTTGATAGAAATGGTGAAGTCATTGGCATTAATACAGCCATTGTTTCTCCTTCTGGAGGATCGATCGGTATTGGGTTTGCTATTCCATCGGATATGGCTCTTTCTATTATTAATCAATTGCGTGATTTTGGAGAAATAAGACGTGGTTGGCTGGCTATTCGTATTCAACCGGTGACAGAAGATATTGCAAAAAGTTTAAAACTAGAAAACGCTGTAGGAGCGTTGGTGGCTGGTAAAATAGAACAAATGGAAAAAAATAATGTCGATAATAGCCAGTTGCAAACAGGAGATGTTATTCTGTCTTTTGGGAATGCCAAAATTAAGCATGCACGTGATTTACCCCGTTTAGTCGCGGAGAGTTCAGAAGGGAGCGTTGTGGATGTTACTATTTTACGGAATGGGCAAGAAAAAATCGTAAAGGTTACGCTTGGACGTTTGATTGAGACCGATGACAATGAAGATACAGAAGAAGAAGTCGATGATAAAGAAAATAATGATCTGCCGAAAAGTGTGACAATGCAATTGATGGGCATGACATTATCTGAATTAACAGAGGATTTGCGTCATCGTTATTCAATTTCAGATAAACTTCGAGGACTCGTGGTGACATCTGTTACACAAAATAGTACTGCGGATAAAAAGCGTATTCGCGTTGGTGAAGTGATTGTTGATATCAATCAGAGTGCTATTACAACAATTGATGATGCTAAAAAACGTTTTTATAAATTACGTGAAGCTGGACGCAAAAATGTTTTACTCATTGTAGCGCGTCCAGATGGAGAGTTGCGGTTCGTAACGATCCCAATGGATTGATGCCTAATGGATTGATGTTTGAAGAATTTGTTTTTATTAGTCTTACATATATAGGTATTTAGGTAGCTCAGTGTGACATCTATCTAGTATCTTTAAGCTCATTTCATGATGGAGCGTATTGATTGTATGACATAAAGTCCATTGGATGGCTCCATTTTGCGCTAAATAAAAGTGCAAGTTAGCAATTGTATTTACCGTCTTTCTTAAAGTAACTTTCATCTCTTTGGATTACGCAGGTGAATGGTATTGATCTCATGCCTTATGAGAGAGGGGGAAAAATAAATCAATCTTATGGAGCTTGCAGGTAAATTGCAAAACGCTTAATTATTATTGTAAATAATGTTTTACTGAGGGAAACTTTCAGCCTTTGTAATTATATTTTTTGTACTGTAGAGAACGTTTTTTCTCTTCAGTTTGAAAAAGTTATTCCATAGAAAAATCGTATTATACTCAATCAAGTTATTGATGTATTAACATCTTATCTTTATGACAAATGAAAAAATAGTTATAAAAAAGAAAGCATGAAGAAAAAAGCTTTAGAGCCTCTTATTATAAGTCAGAGCAATATGCTGGTGTTATAGGAAAAATAAATCTGTTTGATTTTATAAGGTTAGCTTAGTATTATTGTCATAAATGAGAATGAAAAGCCTACTTTTAGTGGTCTAATGGACAAAATGATTATGGCTAGGGTTTATTATTGAAGTATGATCGCAAAGATTCTTGGAAAATTACTTTGATGTTGTTATTAAACCCATTTTTTTTCTTTTATAATTTTTATAAAGGTTTTCTTTATATTTAAGGTGAGGTCTTGTTCGTATTTTTATAAAGGTTTTCTTTATGATAATGAAGAAAAATACAGAGGCTTTGCAGGTAGTTATGCATGTTGCAATAAGTTTCTGATTGATAGGAATTGCTCTTCATGACACAGAGAACAATTACATTGATAGCAGGGCCCACGGCAAGTGGAAAATCAGAACTTGCTTTGCAAATGGCTCAAGAAAGAAATGCTCTCATTATTAATACGGATTCCATGCAGGTTTATGACGTTTTAAATATTTTAACGGCACGGCCGAGGGTGGCTGATACCGTGATTGTTCCACATTATTTGTATGGTCATGTGAATCCTTCAGTGAATTATTCAGTAGGACAATGGTTGTGTGATGTTGAGAAGCTGTTGGTTACTTTTACATCGAGATCCATTATTTTCGTTGGTGGAACAGGACTTTATTTTCGTGCTCTTTTGGAGGGGATTTCGCAAATTCCTCATGTTCCAGATGTTGTGCGGCAGAAATGGCGCTTGCTGCTTGATAAAGAGGGACCTGAAAGTCTTTATCGTCAGTTGTTACAGATTGATGCTGTTGTTGCTGAAAAAATTTCTTCGCAAGATGGGCAGCGTATTGTTCGTGCTTTGGAAGTTTATGATGCAACAGGTAAGAAATTAAGTTGGTGGCAGAAGCAAAAAACAACGCCTCTCATTGCGTCCCATTGTGCTGAAAAAATTCTTCTCATGCTACCACGTTCTTTGCTTTATGAACGCATTCATAAACGTTTGGACTCTATGATTGAAAGAGGGGCATTAGAAGAGGTGGTGGCCATAAAGAAACTTATGCTTTCCTCTTCGTTACCAGCGATGAAAGCGATTGGTATACCTGAATTTATGGCTTATTTGGATGGATATAGAAGCTTTGAAAATGCTCTGGAAGCGGTGAAAACACAAACGAGAAGATATGCAAAAAGACAAATGACATGGTTTCGTCATCAATTTGATGAAGAATGGAGGCTTAGTTCTTAATGAAAAAACTGGAGCTTTAAGAAGAAACTTTGGAGAAAATATTAATTTTTTATTGACGAATGGGTTCAATGGAATTAGAGATTTTTCTGTAAAGGATTTTTTTTATATATTTTGTGCATTAGAATAATGGGGGAGATCATACAATATGTGTTGTGTAGAGGACTCCTTGAGAGTCTTTTTTTATGGGCTCCGTTAGGGGCTTTTTTATTGTCCTATCAAGTAGGTGAGTGGGAAAAATGACAAATGATCCAAGACAGCAAGAGAGTGTAGATGGAAAAGTAATGTCGGGGGCTGAAATAGTGGTTCAAGCTCTTATAGATCAAGGGGTTAAACATATTTTTGGTTACCCTGGTGGGGCTGTTCTTCCTATTTTTGACGTTCTTTATCATCAAGATACACTCCAGCATATTTTGGTGCGTCATGAACAGGCGGCGGGTCATGCTGCTGAAGGTTATGCACGCAGTACTGGAAAGGTCGGTGTTATGCTGGTGACTTCTGGTCCAGGGGCAACGAATGCTGTGACACCTTTGCAAGATGCACTTATGGATTCTATTCCTCTTGTTTGTTTTTCTGGTCAGGTAGCGACAACGCTGATTGGAACAAATGCTTTTCAAGAGGCTGATACGGTTGGAATTACAAAGCCTTGTACGAAGCGTAATTGGTTGGTTAAAAATGTCAATGATCTTGCAGATATTATTCATGAAGCTTTTTCTTTTGCACGTTCGGGACGCCCAGGACCGGTTTTGATTGATATTCCTAAGGATGTTCAGTTTGCTTCAGGATTTTATAGGGCGCCTCAAGTCCAAGAATCTTTGCATTCTTCTCTACCGCTGAAAGGGAATAATCGTGATGCCATCAAATCGGCTGTTTCTCTTTTAGTTGAGGCAAAACGCCCTGTTATTTATTCTGGTGGTGGTGTGATTTCATCGGGGGGGGAGGCTATCCAGCTTTTGCGTAATTTGGTTCAATGGGGAGATTTTCCAATTACTTCAACCTTAATGGGACTTGGTGCGTATCCTGCTTCTCATAAAAATTGGCTTGGAATGCTGGGAATGCATGGAACCTATGAGGCGAATATGGCTATGCATGATTGTGATGTCATGTTGGCTGTTGGTGCGCGGTTTGATGATCGTATCACGGGGCGATTGGATGCATTTGCACCTCATGCACGTATTATTCATATTGATATTGATCCTTCTTCAGTCAATAAAATCATCAAAGCAGAAGTTCCACTGATTGGCGATGTGGAGCATATTTTGACAGATATAATGCAACATTTGCATAGAGATCAATTAAAGTTTGATCAAGAAAGTCGAAAAATATGGTGGATGCAAATTAATCGCTGGAGAGCTCGTAATTCATTGACATATATGAAAAAAAAAGATGTTATCATGCCCCAATATGCTCTTGAACGGCTTTATGCACTGACCAAAGAGGGGGATACTTATGTGACGACGGATGTCGGACAGCATCAGATGTGGGCAGCACAATATTATCACTTTGATGAACCAAAACATTGGATGACTTCTGGTGGTCTTGGAACTATGGGGTATGGTCTTCCTGCGGCAATTGGTGTTCAAATAGCCCATCCTGATGCACTTGTTGTTTGTATTTCTGGTGATGCTTCCATTCAGATGAATATTCAAGAACTTGCAACAGCAATTCAGCATAATACGCCAGTGAAAATTTTTATTTTAAATAATCAGTATATGGGAATGGTTCGCCAGTGGCAGCAATTACTGCATGGTAATCGCCTTTCTCATTCTTATACAGAATCGATGCCTGACTTTGTGAAATTGGCACAAGCTTATGGAGCGGTGGGAATTTATTGTTCAAAACCCGATGAACTTGATGATAAAATTCAGCAAATGATTGATTGTGATAAGCCTGTTCTCTTCGATTGTCGTGTTTATCATTTAGAAAATTGTTTTCCTATGATCCCATCGGGATGTGCCCATAATGAGATGTTATTACCCGATGAGGCAAGCGAGGAAGCTGTTGCAAATGCTGTTTCTTCCGAGGGAAAGATTCTTGTATAAAATGAATATGTTAACAAAATAGTGAAGGATGGTGATGATGAAGACTTTGGAGTCTTCATCTCTGTCTCTTCTTTATGGAGAGTTCCTATTATCCTTAGAGCTTATTTTATGATTTTCATTTTTTGTTTAAAGACATGGGGTGTATTATTACTTGCTCATCTAAAAAATGTTATAAGTCGTGTGCCCAACTATGTTTGAATTTATTTGTACGCGATGTTTGTTTTTTAAATTCATATGTTCACATTAATAGCTATTTCGTTGCATTTTTTAGATAATACATTGAATTATCTGTTATAAATTAATTATGTTGTCTCATATATGAAAGATTCCATCGTGCAAGAAAAAAAGTCACTGTGCTTGAAGGGTGCAACCATGCAAACCGTTATACTTGTGAAAACAATAGAAGAGTTTGTCACTATGTTTTGGTTTCGCATTATGAAATTACTCCAAATCGCTCTTTCAAGGGCTTAATAGGAAAAGCCCCCTAGCGGCTTGAAAGGAAGGGCAAAAATAACAAAGATCAAATGCAGCCATAGAAAATCAATGGGCTACTATAGCTTATAATTAGATAGTCACCTCACCTGATTATGCGGGAGAAATCTATACATATGAGATATGTCGTCAATATATATAATACTCAACATTATATCATTATCAGGACATTAGCATTGAAAATCAAAGACTCTTTCTTTTATTTGTTCTACATATCTATGATTCCATAAGTCTGCAGACACAAATACTCTTTGAATCCACCGCATTGGGTTTTCATAAGGATCAAATGATCCAGAAAATTTATCTCTAGAGTGTAGAGCCATTCTGTTATCAATGTATAATAATCTTCCTGGTTGTACATCAATTCCAAAAGATACAGCCTTTATAGCTTCATAAAAATGATCTAAAGCGTCCTTGGCTTTTTTTGACTGTGGTTCTAACATGCCCGGATAAAAAACAGCGCTGATATCTGGGAATTCACCGTCCCCTTGAACGAGGGGCACTTTACTTGTAGAGGTTACCCCATTTTTTCTCCATCTCATAGGGAACATTAATTATATATAAATTATCCCTTAAACTCCTCAAATCCTCTTCACTTAAAAGTTTTAAAGCTAGACGTGCATCAGATATTCTCGTTAACGGGCCATCAACATCATTGCGAACACCAGTTAAAAGTATCCCTTTAGGAGATAAATTTAAACCTTTTATAAATTTTAGTGCAGCATTTTCTATATGAAAATCTAACTCAACTTCAGATCCTAATCCTGTATAATCTTTTTTATTATCCTCTAAAGGAACTAGGTTATTTACTATATGTTCACCTTCAAACTTAATTGAATAAGGCTCTCCGATTAATAAAGAAAACATCATAATTAAATTTTCGCTTATATAACCGCTTTTACAAGACGAATCTAAATTATAAGGATTAGGTGACGTATTAATTTTTCTATCAATAGGAAGGTTTTCAAAGATTAAATATGGTCTAGGGGTAATAGACATCTTTTGATTCATAAGAATTGCCAAGATTCTATGGGGTAGCAGCGAAAATGCTATTTTTTTAGCTTAACCGAATATTCAATACCACCGTATGGATCATAAATAATATGGTCTAAAGCCTCCCAAAGATTGTCTCTTTCGACATTGCTCAACTCAAAAGTATTTTCATTTATCATTGCAATTTCCTCCCCAATTATATTCCCCTACTTTTTTATTAAGAAAAGTGAAAAAACAATCATTAAAATTAAAATCAACCATGTTAGTAAATAAGTGTCTGTAAAATCTTGGATTAATCCAAATAATGGTGGAGCAGCAATAATTGCGATTTGATTGACAGACATTGCTAATCCCAGAGAAAAGCCAACGCTTTCTTTCGGCGAGGAGTCTACAATATAAGCAACCCAAGGGCCATACCATCCTAATCCAAAAAAACCTAACCAAGCAGATAAAAGAGTTAAATAAATTATGGATCCATTCATGCCCAAAATTAATATTAAAAATCCAAAAACGACTGCAATCATGCAAAACAAGACAGGAAAAAATCGTCCTTTTTTACAATGATCACTCCACGCTGCTAAAATAATTCTTCCTAAGGCACCAGAAGCCTGTGAAACAAAAAACAAATAAGCACTTTTATCTAGAGGCAGGTGATAGATTCTATAAAAATAAACAGTTATAAAAATGGTTAAAACATATTGGACGATCACAAGTGAAACGCCTGAAAAAATAATATTCTTCATATGCGGCGCAGCCAACATCGCAAGACGAGACCTTACATTTGCATAGAACGAAACTTTTGCCTTGCTTTTGGGAACGATAGCGACAACTTTTGCTGGTGCGTGATAAAAGATAATAAAGATACATCCCCCTAAAAAAGAAACGATGGCACCGACCAAAAACGCACCTTCTATGCCATAGACAAGCGCACTCGCAGGAAGAACCATCCCAGCTAATGCCCCACCTAATGGTAGCCCCGCCTGTCTTATTCCCATTGCAAATCCGCGTTGCGATTGTGGAAACCATGCAGAAACAGATTTAGCGCCACCAGGTTGAGCAGAACTATAAAATCCCCCTACAATGAGCAAACAAACCAAAAGGAAAATATAGTTATCTGCGATTGCTCCCAACAAAAGAGCGACAGAAACGCCGAGTGCGCCAACGCCAACAATATAGCGCTCGTTAAACTTGTCTAGTAATTCGCCAGCTATAAGTAAGCCAATAATAGGTAGGAATTGCGCTGCTGAAGACAGCAAACCTATCTGAGAGTCACTCAGCAAGAAATCCTTCTTAAAAAATTCAGCTAAAGGACCAATCCCTTGAACAAAGAAGCAGGCTGATGCTTGAGCGATAGTGGCAACAAGCAATACAACCCATCGATAATAATTTTTTTCTATAAATTGATGATTGCTCACTCAGCCCCCTACAATGAAAGTGCCCTTGTAGCCTTTTTAATAATGATTGCAACAATAAATGAGGTATTTTATGCGGATGACATAAAAATCTGTCAATATGATTGGTATTAATATACAAGCTAAGGAATATGCTTCATTTAAGGAAATAAGCTATTATGTGTCGTGCAAATTTGATACGCTAGCGATATAAGATAAATTTTACAAACATTAGCTCAGCCGGCATTAAGCGTCTTCATAAAAGACGCTATATTTTGGCAAGCTTTTTCCATATAATTCTCAAAGCTTTCTTCAGTCACATAGCCCAGATGTGGTGTGCAAAGAACTCTCTCTGATTGCAATAATTTGCTCTCATATACTGGCTCGCTGTCATAAACATCCAGTGCAAAGTAAGTTGAATTTTCCAAACTTAATATTTTTTCTATCGCCCCGTTTTCAACCAAAGCTGAACGCGCTGTGTTGACAAAAAGAGCATGAGGTTTCATGCGCAATAGATCATCTAATTGAATGATTTCTCTGGTTTTATCACTTAAACGTAAATGTACGGATATAATGTCAGGACGTGTAAAAAATTCATCTTTTGAATGCGTAAAATGATAACCTAAATTTTTTGCTTCTTGCGTTGAACGCTCGCTCCCATAAACCAAAATGGACATGCCAAAAGCTTGAGCATATTGAGCAACCATTTTACCAATACGCCCAAACCCGAATATTCCAAGAGTAGCCCCCTTCATTTGGTTGCCAAATGTTGTTTGCCATCGTCCTTTTTTCATATCAGACACAGATTTACAGAGTTTTCTACGCGCAGACATCATTAAGAGCCAGGCAAATTCAGCAGCAGAAGTTGGATCTCCACCACCATCTAATATTTCAATTCCTAAGTCTCTACAAGCTTCTATATCAATATGTGAACCTATAGGGCCTGTTTGACAGATTAATTTTAAATTTGGCAGTTTCAGGAGAAGATTTCTATCAACTATAGTCCGCTCTCTGATTAAGATAAGAATATCTATCTCTTTGAGCTTATCTTCTAAATCACATTCTTGAGCTAAATTATTTATAACCAGCACTTCATGCGATTTCATTAATTTTTTAATAGACTGTAATGTTAGGGTGGCTTTTTGATAGTCATCTGGAATTAATATTTTCAATTTAAATCCCCCGTTTTATTCATCAATATTTGAGCCATTATTTCATTTCTAAAACAACCAAAAAGCAATCTCACTGCTGATTTTTTGACATAATGCCAAGCTATTAACAAATTGTACACCTTGATTTCATTGTATTTCTAGCAATAAGAATAGTATTAATCAGTTAGTCTTTATAAACTTTAACACATTGCGACAAAAAGAAAAAGTTTGACGCAGTAGATGGAGAATTGCGCTTTTCTCATATTCTCGGGGACAAACCTGAAGTGCTACGCTGGACATGAAACCATGTCCCAGTTTCCTTATAATAGACTAGCAAGAAGGTCATACTTACGAACCAGATTTTATTGTCGAAACAGAAAAAGCTCCATATTTGTGCGAGATAAAGCGTGCTTCATATAAGCGTGATGTCTCTCTTTATCGTTGAGATATAACTTATTTGTAGCATGAAGAGTCAATTTATTAAAATCATGATAAGAGGGAGATAGGAACTTTATAGCTGTATCATCATAGGATTAATTAGGCTTGTTGAGAGCTATTTCTCTTTCTGCCAAAAGGTTCTTGATATATTTCATTATTATTTCGTAAGAGTGGATGTACTTTATTTTTATGTGCAAGAAAGCCGATTGATTGTGTAAAATAGTATTCATAAAATTACATTATTTTTATCTTGTTAAGGACATTTTTTCTAGCAAGGGTTTTGCAATTGCAATGCTCTTTTTCTCATTCTAAATTTTGGTTAGAAAAAGTGTATAGAGGTGTTATTTTAAATTTAAGATATGCATATTCCATTGTTGGTGTTACTGTTGTAAAAAATGATATTTTATTTGATAAGTATAAGGTGTTACAAAGAAGATCGATGTATAGATAAAATTTAGATTGTTACAATATCTTGAAAAAGCAATGGGTAAATAATTGATAATTGTGCTACGAAAGTTGTTAGATGGGCGTGTGTCAGCAATTCTTAATAAAAAAGTTTTTCTTGATAGTCGTTTTTTTTCAAAATACTGCTCTTTTTATGCAAATCTTATGTTGGTAAGCTATGCAGTTTTCACGGGAACAGGATAATGCATTGAAGGCTGTTGGTGCGTGGTTGAAGGAAGGGCGTTCTCCACTTTTTCGCCTCTTTGGCTATGCGGGGACAGGCAAGACGACACTTGCGCGCTATTTTGCTGAAACAGTTGATGGCTCTGTCCAATTTGCTGCTTTTACAGGAAAAGCGGCACAGGTTTTGCGTTCTAAAGGTGCAAGCAATGCTTGTACTATTCATTCGTTGATCTATTGTCCGCGTGGAGAAGAAGAAGTTTCCGACGAAGTAACAGGGAAAAAGTCTATTGCACCGACATTTGCACTCAATCGGAAAAGTGCTGCTGCGCAAGCTGCGCTTATCATTGTTGATGAGTGTTCGATGGTGGACGAACAATTGGCACGTGATTTAATGAGCTTTCGAACACCTATTCTTGTTCTGGGTGATCCAGGCCAATTGCCTCCTATCTCAGGAGGGGGCTTTTTTTCTAATGGTGAGCCGGATTTTCTTCTTTCAGAAATTCATCGGCAAGCACGTGATAATCCGATTGTCCGTTTGGCTATGGGTGTGCGTGAAGGACGTGATATTACTTATGGTGATTATGGAGCAGCGCGCGTTATTACACGCAAAGAAGTGGATCAACAATTGGTGTTGGAAGCTGATCAGGTGTTGGTAGGAATTAACCGAACACGCCATCTTTATAATAAGCGTTTGCGTGCGCTGAAGGGATTTACATCAGATTATCCTCAAGCAGGAGATAAGCTTGTTTGTTTGCGCAATGATCCTCCTAAAGGCTTATTGAATGGTTCTTTATGGAAAGTGATGACTTCGCAGAAGGAAACTGTTAAGCCAAGTATGAGCCTTCTTATTAAACCAGAAGAAAGCGAGCGTGGGGTAGCGAAAATTAAGCTTTTAAAAGCAGTGTTTGAAAATCCTGATCATGAGATTTCGTGGGCGTTAAAAAAGAGATATGATGATTTTGATTATGGATATGCATTAACTGTTCATAAAGCACAAGGATCTCAATGGGATAATGTTGTTTTGTTTGATGAGAGTTTTGCATTTCGCGATATGTATGCGCGGTGGCTCTATACAGGAATTACGCGTGCGGCAGAGCGTTTAACAATTGTTCGCTAGATAAAGATTTTATTTTCTGGAATTATAGGGCTGAGGGTCTTTTTTCTGTCTTTAAGTATAGAAATAGAGGAGTGTGTATGGCAATCAAACTTTCTGTTAATCTTAATGCTATTGCTGTTTTGCGCAATCGGCGTAATCTTCCTTGGCCAAGTATCAACAATATTGGGCATATAGCACTTACAGCTGGTGCTGCGGGTTTGACAGTTCATCCACGTCCTGATGAAAGACATATTCGTTTTGCTGATTTACCAGATATACATGGTTTAATTCACAGCATGTTTCCTCGTGCTGAATTTAATATTGAAGGTTATCCAAGCGAGACGTTTTTGGATAGAGCAGAAAAGTATGCTGATCAGATTACTCTTGTACCTGATGATCCTGCACAATCAACTTCTGATCATGGTTGGGATTTTGCGCGTCATGCAGAATTTTTAGCACCTATTATTCAACGCTTGAAAGCAAGAAAAATTCGGGTATCACTGTTTGCTGATCCTATTGTTGATGGTCTTGATATTGCTAAAGAGATTGGTGCTGATCGCGTGGAATTTTATACTGGACCTTATGGGGGAGCATTTAACGATAAGACAAAACAGGAGCAAGAACTCAATAAGCTTGTTTTAGCAGCAAGAAAAGCTCAAGAGCTGAAGCTTGGTGTTAATGCAGGGCATGATCTGACAATGACAAATCTGTCTGCTCTTGTTCATCATATTCCTTGGCTTGATGAAGTTTCTATTGGGCATGGGCTTATTGCTGATGCGTTAGAGTATGGAATGCATAACACTGTTCAACGTTTCATTCGGCTATTGGGGTGATTTTTCTCTATACAATAAGACATAGTGCGTTTTTATACAGTTCTGTTTTTTTGTAAAAAAAATGATTTTGCATAGGTTTTGTGAAATAACATTGTTGCATGTATAATGATAGCAACAGCAATACCATGCTTCATTACACATAATCGGCAATGATTTTCATTATATTCGTTCGGAACGGAAGACAACAAAGCTTTGTAGCTTTGGCGCCCTCTTTTAAAAGAGCAGGAACTCAACAGTAGATTTTATGAGAAACATAAGATTTCTATTCGTTTTTGAGAATGTTTTTGGAGAAGAAAAAACTTTTTAATTTATGGTCGCTATGCAGTGAGGAGTATCATCATACATGATAAGCAGTGGTTGCTTCGGAGCTTTTTAAAAAGAGCAATGTTTGATAAAATTGTACAGATATTGATCGGTATAAATACTTTGCTGTTATTGCTCTATTGAAAAGGTATTCAGCAAAAATACATGATATTACCTGTAATAGGGCTGGCAAAATTAATGGCTGTACAAAGAATGTTATTGATTATGGGAAAGGAAAAATTGAGATAGTGTGCTCAGGATAAAATATAAAAACGATGTCCTTTATTTATAATTTTTCTTGCTATCCATTTTGATTTGGTTCATGTTAAAATCGTATGGTGTATCTTTAGTTTTAAGGATACATGCCTCATGATGCAGAAGAAGAGAACTTTATTACATGTATTTCTTTTCAGAAGCGTTTTTTTGTACAATATATCGTTTTTGTAGAGCAGCATTTGAAGCCTATTTGGGAATCCAGATAGGTTCTTGGAAGGTTGGGGGCCATAGTTTTTTATGCAGTGTATAAATTTTAAAAGATTGCCCAATTGCTTTGTTATTATAAGCAGTGTTTCTGTTATTTATAGTGTGTGAAGCACTGAAGGTCGTTTTTTACTTTTTATTGAATAAAAATAATCTGAAATTTAGTTTAAATGTTAGAAAGAAGGAAGTATTTTTATGCGTGTTTATTATGATCGTGATGCAAATGTTGATTTGATAAAAGGAAAAAAAGTAGCCATTGTTGGTTATGGTTCACAAGGGCGTGCACATGCTTTAAACTTAAAAGATTCCGGTGTTCAGAATGTGCAAATTGCTTTGCGTGCAGGGTCGGCGACAGCTAAAAAGGCTACAGTAGATGGCTTTGAAGTTGTGAGTGTTGCTGAGGCTGCAAAATGGGCAGATCTTATTATGATGGCAACACCAGATGAATTACAAGCGGATATTTATAAAGAACATATTCATGATTATTTACGTGATGGTGCGGTCATTGCTTTTGCACATGGCTTGAGTATTCATTTTGGCCTCATTGAACCTAAAAAAACAGTTGATGTTGTGATGATTGCTCCTAAAGGTCCAGGCCATACTGTCCGCAATGAATATCAACGGGGTTGCGGTGTTCCTTGCTTAATTGCAGTTGCACAGGATGCATCAGGACAAGCCCATGATGTGGCATTGTCTTATGCATGTGGTCTTGGTGGTGGACGTGCAGGGGTGATTGAAACAACATTTAAAGAAGAATGCGAAACGGACCTTTTTGGTGAACAAGCGGTTCTCTGTGGTGGTCTTGTTGAGCTTATTCGAGCAGGTTATGAAACACTAACAGAAGCAGGTTATGCGCCAGAAATGGCTTATTTTGAGTGTTTACATGAGGTTAAATTGATTGTTGATCTTATGTATGAAGGTGGCATTGCAAATATGAATTATTCAATTTCCAATACAGCGGAGTGGGGAGAATATATGTCTGGCCCACGCGTGATTACCGATGAAACAAGAGTAGAAATGAAGCGTATTTTGAAAGATATTCAGACGGGCAAATTTACATCAAATTGGATTCAAGAATATAAAGCTGGTGCTGCTCACTTTAAAACTATGCGGCGTTTAAATGATAATCATCCTATTGAAGAAGTTGGTAAAAAACTCCGCTCTATGATGCCTTGGATAAAATCTAATGCTTTGGTTGATAAAGAACGTAATTGAAGTCTCTCCAGAGATATTTTTATCATTTTAATAGATAAATACCCAAAAAGGGTAACTTAGGTTACCCTTTTTTGATGTGTTTCTTGCACATAGGTTTTACTTTTTAGGAGCTTTATTTTTTAAGTTTTTGCATAATTTTTTCTTCCAAAAAGAAAATATACAATGCCTAAAAATATAAACCATGCTGGAGTGTATTTTAAAGCTATGGCTGTATCTGCTTCTAATGATAATAAATAAATAATGAATGCAAAGAAAACGAGAAGCGCCCAACACATAACAATGCCCCCCGGCATTTTATAGGGAGAGACAGTATGCTGGAGAGGACGATTGCGACGATAGACAATATAGCTGATCAAAATGATAGACCATACAAATATAAACAATGTTGCGGCAATTGTCGTAACAATTGTAAAAGCAGCTATGAGGGTTTGAGATAACGTTACAACCGTGTAACCTATTAAGATGCATATACATGAAAAGAATAATGCGTTGGCTGGAACGTGATTACGAGAAAGTTTTCCTAAAAATTTAGGAGCCCCTTTTTGTGTTGCTAGACCATATAGCATACGGCTGGTAGAAAAAATTCCACTATTTGCAGAAGAAGCGGCTGCTGTGAGAACAACAAAATTCATCAAACCAGCAGCAATTGGAATGCCGATAAGTGCATACATTGTTACAAAAGGGCTTTTTTCTGGACTGATTTGATCCCAAGGTGTTACTGACATAATCACAAGAAGAGAAAAAATATAAAAGAATATAATGCGGATTGGTATTGAATTGACAGCTTGTGGTAGGGCTATTTGAGGCTCTTTTACTTCAGCCGCCGCTGTTCCTGCGAGCTCAATGCCAACAAAAGCAAAAATAACAATTTGAAATCCAGCAAAAAATCCTGTAATCCCTTGTGGAAAAAGATTTCCACCATTCCATATATTGCTAAGAGAAGCAACTGTACCGTTTGGAGAGATAAAACCGGTGAAAATCATATAAAATCCCACAACAATTAAAACCAAAATTGCTACGATTTTGATAAAACCAAACCAAAACTCAAGTTCGCCAAAGAGTTTTACGGCGACGAGGTTAAGGATTAAAAAGGACATAAGACCAATGATAACAGGAATCCATGGATTGAGTTCAGGCCACCAAAAGTGTGCATAAGTGACAATAGCAATAATTTCAGCAGTTCCAGTAACAATCCAACACAACCAATATGTCCAGCCAATAAAAAAGCCAGCACATGGCCCTAGAAGATCGGTCGAGAAGTCAATAAAAGATCGATATTGTGTATTAGAAAGCAATAATTCTCCCATAGCACGCATGACAAAGTATAAAGCACAACCAATAATTGCGTAAACGAGGAGGATTGAGGGACCTGCTACACTGATTGTTTTTCCTGATCCCATAAAGAGACCTGTTCCAATTGCACCACCAAGGGCTATAAGTTGTATGTGGCGGTTATGGAGTCCACGTTGCAATTTCTTCTTCGTTTTTTTTTCTAAATTTTGTTTGTTCATTTTTGGGAGTTTCCCTTTAGTTATTTTAAAATAAAAATTACCTTAAAAAAGATAATCTCTTCTATCGGAACATGATATGCTGGAGGAGTAAAGGATTTTTTTTCTATTATTTTATATAAATAAAGAAAAAAATCACAAATTAATGAAATAATTATTTTATAAAAATTTATGCCAGATAATTTTTATTATAAAGTTTTATTTTT
>NZ_JAQISX010000049.1:0-4677 GCF_028618425.1 Bartonella sp. ML70XJBT | reverse complement strand
CCCTGCGGTTCATCCGCCTTAATCTTAAAACGAAAGCGGTTTTGCACACCTCCAGAAATCCACTTGCTGGTAAAAGCACGCCCATTATCCAAGGTCATACGCTCTGGTATCCCATAAGCCTCCACCATATCCCCAATCACCAAACGCACGATTTCCCAAGTCTCAGCATCTGATAAGCGCCATGATAAAATCTTGCCCGAATAAAGATCTTGAATGGCAATCAGATAAAGCCGCACAGGCTTTTCTGTCCAAGGAACATTCACAAAAACATCCAGCTTATGCCCGTCCATATTCACCGCTTGCAGTGCATGCAGGCTCGAGCGATCACGCCGTTGGGCGGGATAAAGCTTTTTTGCCGTCTCCTCTCCCTCACGCGCTAAAACCACAACCGCTTTGGAAACTTGCGCCTTAAAACGACGCCGCAAAGCCCGCTCTGAAGGAATGGGCTCCCAACCTTTCTCCCGTGCAACCGAAACCATCCGCCGATAACATGCCGAAAAAGCAGGGCGAGAAGCGCGTAAATAATCCGAACATAAAACCTCCCACGCCCCATCATGACACGGCGCAAATTGCGAAACATTCTCCTCACCATAACAAGGCGCAAGCGCTGCCAACCAATCAGGGCGCTCATACCCTTCAACCATCTGCCGCCAATTAAAAAGCGACATCCGGCTCACCCCAAACTGCACCGCACACAAACTTGCTGCATCATGCACACCCATACCGGCATGAAGCAAATCTTCCATAAAGCAAAGTGCCTTCAAACGCTCTTCACAGCGCCTTTTATGCGCCTTTGAAAGCCTCTCATAACGCGCCCAAACACTTTCCTTTTGCATGCTCTGTTCTGTCTTTTGCAAAACATCAACACCACCCGCCCGCAACAACAACGCTGCCCGCGCCCCTTCCGGCAATAAGGAAATGTGAATCTCCACAATAGGTCGAGAAACCCCTTTAACTTTACGTGTCAAACCACTTTGATGTCGCCATTTCGTCGATAAAATCCTACGAAATCCACTCTTGCTCTTTGGCAATCCCGGCAAAGCCGCTTCAGCCAACTCAGCAATACTAAACCACTCTTTCATGGCTGCCCCCGTCTAATACGAACCGGAACCGCACGCATCGCTTTCAACCGCGCCGCAATCTCACGCTGTTCCTGCTGCAATCTTGCAATTTCTGCCAAACGCGCTTCATCCCCTTGCAACAACAGCAAACCATCCTCACTCACCACCTCATCCCAGAGCCAAAATGCCTCTGTCGCCCGCACAAATGCCTTAAACCGCGGCAGGGAAATATCCACCTGCTTACTTTCCGCTACATAAGCATCCAAGCTTGCCTTACTCAAACAACCAATGCCTAAATAATGCGCCATACGCTCTGCAATCACACTGCGCTCAACCCGGCATTCTCTTAAAGCGCGTGCCATCGCCCGCTTAATGCGTGAGCGAAACCGCTCTAAATCAATCTGCGCAACGGGTTCACGACAGGGAAAAACCGGACGTTGAAAAAAATCAAGTTGATGAGAACCACGCGTCTTCATGCCTGCCCCTCCCCCGATTGTTTGTTCAAATAATCATAAAACCGCGCCCGTGTCTGTGCATCCGCTCTCTGCCACACACTCAACAATTGAGCAAAAACCCGCTCTTGTTCATTAACTTTAGGGCTTATATTAATCCCATTGACCAAATCAACAGCCCGCCGTAAATCCCCCTCAACCTGTTGCAAAGCAATCGCCACCCGCCGCTGCGCAACCGGCTCCATCTTTGCCAACTTCAACAACTGCGCTTGGTTATCCGCCAATGCCGTCCCCCGCAAAACAGACCGCAACTCCGGCTGTAAATGCCGTGCAATGCTGTTAAGACGTCTTACTGATTTTGAAGACAAACCAATACGGTCCGCAACATGTTCGGCAAAAGATAAAACTGTCGCTTTGCCACTATCTTTATCGGTATGAGAAATAGGGACAACTTGTCCCAATTGCTCAAAATTTGTCTCACCACCGATCAAAGGGACAAGTTGTCCCTTTGATTTTTCATCCCCTTCACACCCAGTTTCGTTATGCTCTGAAGAACCATCTTTTGGCAAAGGGTAAACTTTACCCTTTGATTTTCTGTCCCCACCAACCTTAATCTCCCCATACTTCTTTTCCCACAATTCACGGTAAGTCTGGACAAACAAAGCGCGGTCAATCACTGATAATTCATTGCGAAACAGGTTTTCCGCAACCTCTAAAAGCGCGGCATTGTCCTTATCAGCCTGCACCACAACGGCATCAATGTCACTATAGCCCAAAAGCTCCGCAGCACGAAGCCGGTGCGCACCAGCAATAAGTGTGTAATTACCCTCTTTAGCATTGGGGGTATGGCGCACTGTAATCGGGTTCATTAACCCCTCCCGCGCCATCGATTGCGCAAGTGCCTTGGCATGCTCATCATCCACAGGACGAATGCGCTCCGGTACAACAATCACATCAAGAGCAAGCTTTTGAAACTGTGCCATCACGCCCCCGCCTTTGCCATTTCTTTAAAAAATAAATCCATCGCACGCCCCGCCCACCTTTGATAGGCTCTAGCAAAGACAGGCTCTTCCAAACGCAGATTAATTGTACGCAAAGAGCGGGCAACAGCAGTGCGTTCACGCTCTTGCATGGCAACAAGACGCCGCCGCGGCACCTCAAACTGATAATGCAAGATATGGATAACAATCTGTCGTGCTAACGCCGCATCAAATAAGCCATGCGGAGGGTCAATAATATATCGGATTGGCAAATGCCTAAATCCACCACTCACCGCCTTAAAAGAACAAGTCACCATAATGTGCAACCGTTCAGCTTCTGAATAAGGATTAAAAATTTCTTTTTTGGCATCGAGAGTCCATAAATTATAAGCCGCAACCATAACCACCCCCGATAAAGAAAACTTGACCCCCTAATCGCCAAAACCAACCCATCCAAACGGCTGCTCTATGATGCAACTCTGTGCAATTTTTCTTGTCTATTTCGTATTGATCTTTAGACATTGATAAACCTTTTTATCTTATGGTATCTAAATACATGGCAAATGCGCAAAAACGCAAAGCCGTGTAACGAAGTTTAAGCAGCATTACCGCGCAAAGCAGAATGCGCACGCGAATCTGTATTGGCATGTTTTGCTGCTTTAAAAATGCGACGGCGACTTTTGGGGTAGCGGTCGCTAAAAACCTGCTCGACAGGCAAACCGATAAAATCGGCAATGGCGCGTTCGGCTTTCTCGTTAGACCGTGTCCAAATGTGTTGAACACTGGATGAGGAGAGTTGATAAGCTTTCGCGAGCTCCGCCAAGGTCATGTTCCGGCGGCGTAGCTCAGCTAAAATACTATGGCGATCCCATACTTGAATGCATGTTTGGGTGGTTGTCATAACTTTCGCTCCTGCTTCAAACGGATATTCCAACCATCCGTTTTTTGTGGGGTTAATTGTAAAATATCTGCCCTCTATATCGGGCGGTAATAATAGATATAATTCGCTTTTGTGAATTAGTCAACCTAAATGTGGATTAGGAGTGATTTTTTTTGGGACGCCCTAAAAAAGAACCTAAAACAGAACTGGCAAAACGATTGCGTGAAGTACGGCTTGCCCTTGGTTTTTTGGAACGCAAACAATTCGCTGATCATCTTGCAGTACCTGAAAGTACTATGAGTAACTACGAAACTGGTTTGCGCGAACCACCTGTATCAATGTTGGTAATTTACAAAAATATTTGCGGTGTATCTGTGGAATGGCTAGCTACAGGTGAAGGTGAGATGTTTACAGACGTAGCAAAAGCGAAAACAGCGGATTTTAAGACACCCACCATTCCTGCTGGATTGATGAAAAAACTTGGTCGCATAGCTTATACAACCTATCGCGATGCAAAAATTAAACTCCCCCCCGAAGATATAGCGGAACTCGCGGCGGAACTTTATAAAAAACTGCAAGAGCTTGTTCAAGACATCAACGACACGGAAGAAATAGAGCTTACTTTGCCTCTCCTAAAATTGCATTTAAAGCGTCAAATAGAAGCTGAAAGAGTACATCTAGAAACTACACAAAATACGGCTTAATGCCCCTTTAAAATAAAAAATATGCGAGCATTTCTATTTACATTAGGAAATTATAATAACGCATTGTTTTTAAATAATTATATTCGATAAAAATAGAAATGCTCGGTAGCGAGCGTTTCTATTTTGCTTTTTGGGTCATTTTTGGCTGATTTTGGAGTGAGCTTCACGATTTACAGAATTTTTTTCAAAGGGTCTTCAAAGGCGGTTTTCTGGGCTTTCACAGACTTTTCAAAATTTTTCACAGGGTTTTCAAAGACCTTTCAAAGCCTTCTCTCATTTTTACCATGAAAACGCACTTTTTTCTGATTTTCGGTAATTTTCGCAATTTTAGGTGTCAAAATACAATTTTACAAAACGCGCATTTAATGGTAAAAAATAACCATAAAAACAACAAATTACCACCTATTCCTAACTAATCCCACCTCTTCCCACTTAGTACAAAACCTACTGTCAAACTACAAGCTTTGTAGCTTGCTGTAGCTTGCCAGCAGGTTTTGTATATTTTGACACCAGGTTTTGTACCAATTTATTTTTTTTCACATGATTTTTAAGGGGGTCTCAAAGGGTCTTTAAAGGCCTTTCAAAGGGTATTTAAAGACC
>NZ_JAQISX010000048.1:0-4718 GCF_028618425.1 Bartonella sp. ML70XJBT | reverse complement strand
GGATCTTGCATGGTCTATTCCCCCTCATTCTGTTCCCCCGTGCAAGGCATTGGCGCGTGCCCGTTGCAATGCATGACGAACCGCATAACCCGTTGCAATGGGATCACGCGCGCCATTGACATGCACCGTGACATTTTGATTGTGCGTAATGGGGACGCGTTCTTTGTCTTTTGCTTCTGGAACAGAGCTATGGCCATGCCCAGCGCCTGCAAATTGTACAAGGGGCTGAGGCGTTTTGCCTCCTAAAAAACTTGGCAAATAATCTCTTACATCAATCGACCCAATCCACCCCTTTATGCGGTGAGGTAAAGATTTACAAAAGTCCGTCAATTGTGAGATGGAGCCCATAAAACCATTAACAATCCAATCCGCTAAATCTTCTCCGGCTTGTTCCATGCTCGCCTTAGCACTATCCGTGAGCTTTTCTTGAGAAAAAAAACGCTTCAACCACTCCCAAAAATTGGAAAGGCTTTGTTTAATTCCATTCCACAAATCTTCAAAGCTTTGAGCAACAGAGGCAAGACCTTGTTTAAACTTTTGCCAATTTTGAGAGAAATCAAAAGCAGCAGCAATGATATTCTTCCAACGGGTGATGGTGCTGGTATCAGCACCAAAAAAACGCATGACGGCTTCAAAGGCTTGGCCAAAAGCCCGTGTTATCCCCCGTGCAAAGCCCTTTATAAAAGAAGAAAAGCGGTCCCAATATTTCCACAAAGCAAAACCAGCAGCGAGGATAACAGCCACAACAGCAGCAATCACAGCCCCTACCGGGGTAAAAAGCCCTCCCACAACAGAGGACATGCCCGCCCCAACCACTTCGATCACAGTTCCTACCCAACCAAAGCTGCTCGCAAATGCTGCCCCTGAGACAGCAATTCCCCGCAAAGCGCCCATCAATAAGGTCATGGGGCGTAAAAGTCGCAGTGAACGTGCCCCAAGTCCTGCGGTGAGCAAGCCCAGTGAGCGCCCTGAAGCCAAAAGCCCGCGCCAACTTGCCTTCAGCGCACCGCTCACAGCCCTCATCTTGATAAAAGAGGCAATCAATTGCAGGACCCCAAGGCGGGTTCCAGCAAAAGTAAAACGTACAACCCGCAAAGCGATGTTAAAAGCCATTAGGGCAGCAATGGTTTTGATGATCACACCGGTTAAAACAGGGTGTTCATTAGCCCATGCCATCAGCACGTTTAAAAAACCACCAACACTCGCCATTAAACTGTTCACATGGGGCAACAACACCTCACCAATAGTAATGCCTAAAGCCACAACGCGGTTTTGCAACAGTTCAAATTGCCGTATGGCACCGGTTGCCTGTTTGTCTGCCTCTTGTTCGACAGAGCCTTTAAAGACTTTTGGGTCTTTCACATACTCTAATGCTTGCCCTAACAGTTCGGGGTTACCCACCAATTTGGCAAAATCACCGGTAAACTCTCGTCCAGCAATAGCAATCAGCGAGCGCATACCCTGTTCGGATTTGCCCAACACATCAAAAAAACGCACCAAGGTACCGGTGGCATCTTTCTCCAAATCTTCCATAAATTTTTGGCGAGAGAGACCAATATTGGTAAAAGCATCTTCAATATGTTTACCCCCTGCTTGTATGCGCGCACTCATAGAGTTAAAACCACGCGCGGCACTCTCAGGGACAATCCCAGCAGAAATCATCGCCGTCCCAAAAGCTGCTGTTTCGCGGGCTGTCAGTTTAAACATAGTTGCCGCACCGGTCGCCCGATTGGTAAAATCAGACACCTCACTTGCCTTGGCCGCCATGTGGTTGGAAAGATGGTTGATGGCATCGCCTAGATCTTCGATGCCTGCTTGATTAAGTTTAAAGACATTGCGTAATTTGGCAAAGCGTTCCCCAATTTGATCCCCGCTCATATCAAAAGCAACAGCTGCCTTGGCGGCATAAATACTAAAAGCTTCTAAATCTTGTTCACCAATCCCTGCTTGGCTAGCACTGGTCATCAGTTCTAAAACTTCACGGGCGGCGAGAGGAATTTTGGTGGAGGTTTCCAAAGCAAAACGGCGCAATTCCTTTAAGCGATTAAGGGGGGCATCCAGAACCTTTTCCAAGCCCTTCATTGATTGGTCAAATTGCATGGCTTTATAGAGGGGTGCAATTAAGGTTGCTGTTTGGGCAATGGCGCCTACCATGCGCCCACGCGCATGAATATAAGCATTTTGCGCTTTTTCTGTAGATTCCTTCAAGTGCTCAGGGTCAAACCACCCTTTAAAATGCTTTCGTGTTTGGTTTTGGAAATGCGCAATATCGAGGCTAAAGGCTCTTAAGTCTCGCTTGGCAGAGGCGATCCCCTCTTGGAGATGATTGACAAAACGCACAACAAGGGAAACATCCATAATCGTCTCTTATCCTAACTGATGGCTTTCATATTCTTGTTGTTTGATGCGTGCTAATTCTTCTCGATAGGAAATCACATCCAGCCAATCCATCTGATTGATCTCTAGAGCCGACCAGTGGTAATAAAGGGCTAGTTCGGCTCCAAATTGTCCGGCATAGGGGATTGGTGTTTGGGAAAAAAAGCAAAAAAAACCTTAAACACGGCCATAAGATCAACAATATCAAGACGATTAATCAGTTCAACAGATTCATGAGACATCTCTGCCAGAAGCGCGGCGATTCCTTCCATGGCTTCATGGGTAAATAAAGCCTCACAAAGCTTGGAAATGAGAATATCATTGCTCAAAGGTATTTTATCTTCTTCTACAGCGGGCAAAAGTAACTTTGCCAGCTGTGGTCCAATCAACACAGCTAATTGGCGTGCTTGCTTAAAATTTGGGCGATAAAAGATCAATTTCTGCCGTATTGATTCTTTGCCATCCTTGTCTTGATAAACAAGGGGAACCTGCAATTCCACCTCAACACTTGTTTGTAAACTTGTCATGATTAATTCCTATAAATTGAGAATAGAGCGTCGACGAGAACCGATCTCTTGTCCATTGCGCACGAGCCAACCGCCCCGTTTAAAGGAAAAGCGATGCAAAACAGAACCATCCCAAAATTCCGTATAGTCCCAAATATTTTTGATCTCGCAATCATAGCCTGTCGCTTTTCCAGCCGTTAAGCTTTCGCTATCAACTTTGACCAAGCGCCCTGTAACATCAATGGAATGTTCATGCTCGCGCCCATCTTCTTCAGAGATCACGTGTTTTTTGCCGGTAAATTTATGACGAAGACCAGGGGAACCACCAAAGATACCGATGATTTCTGGGGTGTGGCTGCGGATTTTCATTTGCAAGGTTAAAGCTTTCACACCAAGACCGCTTACATCAATTTGCATGTCAGAGCCCCCTGGTTGATAGGTTTCGGTGATTTCTTCCAACGTGGGCAGTTTCAATGTTTCAAGATCAAGGTGAAGATTCACATCATCATCAACAATCAGCGTAAAACCGCGTACAATGCGTAAAGTCATGCTTTAACTCCTTGCTGCTTTGCGATAAGTTTCAAGCGTATCGCCAAATTGATAAGTCATTTTCTTTTGGATATCTTCAGAGAGCCGATTAAAGTAAGCGCTATTGCGCCGGCTGCCGAAACTCAAATCTTCTAAAGGTGGCACTTCTTCTGCATCAAACTCGACCCGCAATTTTCCCAATTGTAAAGTGCTGTTGGAATTCAAATCACGGTCAAACCAAACACGTCCTCCAAGCAGTGCACCACGCGCAATCAGATCATCCAGAAACTGTGTAAGGCTGCGGGTAATGGCAATGACATGTTGACCGGTCAGGTTTTCGTCATTTGCCCAAGGGCGGAAATTGTTAATGATGGTTTTTTCCAAGGCTGCACGGGTGCGCACCACATTGACAAAGCGCCAGAGTGGATCACTCGAGGTGGTGTGATTGCCCCATAAAATGCGCCCATTAGCAGCCATTTGCCCATGCGCATTTTGGCTAAGGCGTGCCGGTATAAAGGTGGCAATATCGGCTTGATTGAGGCGATTAGCCTCATGATCAATTTCCCCATCAAAATAGCTAATCGGGCGTGCTGTGCCTAAAATACCATGCACATCTTGGTTAGAGGGGGACCAAAAAACACCCCCCTTTTGTTTGTCACGTTTGATAAACATCGCCGCCACTAAGGGACTTGCCGGTTTGATACTAAAGCCCCCCTCACTATTTGCTACCCGCACAAAGGGGTCAATCAGATAACAAAAGCGTGAGGAGAAATCTGCCCGAAAGGCAAGACTTTCTTCCGTATTTTTGCCCCCCGTATCGAACACGGCAATGGCTTGTAGCTTTTCAGCAACCTGTTCTAGAGCATCTGCTAGTGGATTTTTGCCATTATCAAGGCGCCCTGCACTATAAGCTGGCGCTAAAAGAATTCCAGGTTCCACACCTAAATGCCCCCGTGCATGTTTTAGCGCATGAACACCGGTTAAAGAAACACTTGACCCCACCATTTCGGTTTGGGTCTCAGCCATAGTGGATTTTTCCTCCACCCGCACAAGGATCACTTGTGCCTCAATCCCTTGCGCACGAACGGCATTGATAACATCAAGGGCTGTTCCTCTTGTCCCAAGCTTTTGGATTTTCTCTGTCTCATGGGTAAAGACCAACACGGGCTCGTTAAGGGGATAGGTCTGTGCATCCGCATCAGGGGCTGTAACAACCGCTCCAATGGCGGTTTGATCAAATGTTGCTAAAGGACGGGAATCCTCACCAGCCTCTACAATGCGAATACCATGATTAAATTCTGTTGCCAT
>NZ_JAQISX010000047.1:1595-4765 GCF_028618425.1 Bartonella sp. ML70XJBT | reverse complement strand
TATCGGTTCGTGCGTTTGCGAAGAAGATGGGTGTTTCACATAATGCGGTGGTTTCTCGGATAAAGACAGGTAAATTTGATGCAGCTCTTTTTGAAGATGGTTCTGTCAATGAAGCGCTTGCAACAGCTATCTGGAATGAGAATCCAACAAAGCGCCCTGCTTCACTTTTAGCGCCTGATGGAAAGGTGCGGACAAAGATCAAACAAGCCTCCACAGATGGAGCCAATGAATACAAAATTAAACTGGAGCGAATGCAAGTTGCCCTTGAAAGCGAAAAGATTGCCCTTGAACGCTTACGCGAAACAACGGTTGACCGTGAAGAAGTAAAGAGAGCAGCGCGTGAGTTTGGAAGAGCGCACCGTGATGCCATGCTGAATTTTCCGCATCGTTTCGGTGCAAGCATTGCTGCACAAGTTGGATGTGATGCAGCCAGCCTTATTGGTGCTATTGATTATACCATGAGAACAGCTTTGCTTGAGGCGGTTAATATTCCAGTGCCTTTTCATGATCCTCATTCTCCAGAGTTAGAGAACTTGCAAGAAACGAATAATGGATGACAATGCAGTCGAAGAATTTTTCTCCCATGCCAATGACGCACGACAACCAGACCCACCGTACACAGTTTCGCAATGGGCGGACAAGAATAGGTATCTTAGCACCGTAGCAAGTGCTGAGCCTGGGCTTTGGAGAACAAAACGCACCCCCTATTTGCGCGAAATCATGGATAATCTTTCCTCTCACAAACCGATTGAAACAACCATTGTCATGAAAGGCGCACAGGTTGGCATGTCAGAGGCAGGATTAAACTTCTGCGGTTATGCCATTCATTATAGTCCGGGACCTGCCCTTTATGTGATGCCAACGGTTGAGACAGCCAAGAAGCTTTCAAAGACGCGGCTTGATCCCATGATTATGGCGAGTCCAGTTTTAAGTGAACGTATAGCTCCAGCGCGAGCACGTGACAGCGGGAATACCATGTTTTCTAAAGAGTTTGATGGTGGTGCATTGATGCTTACAGGAGCAAACAGTGCAGCTGGTTTGCGTTCCATGCCTATTCGTTATCTGATTTTAGATGAGGTGGACGCCTATCCTCTCAGTGTGGATAACGAAGGTGATCCGGTGATGATTGCCGAAAAACGTACCTCAACCTTTGTGCAGAGAAAGATTTTTAAATTGTCTACACCAACACACCGTGACACAAGCCGTATCGCCAAGGATTTTGTGCTAGGAGACCAGCGATATTACAATGTCCCTTGTGATGCGTGTGGTGTTCTACAGCCCATTGTTTGGTCACAAATCAAGTGGCCAAAAGGCGCCCCCGAAAAAGCTGTGTTTGTTTGTGCCCATTGTGGTCATGAACATGCCGAGCACAGAAAAACAGATCTCATGAGTGAAGAAAGAGGTGCGTGCTGGGTGCCAACCAGTGAATCAAGCAGACCGAATTTGCGTTCTTACCATATTTCGGCACTTTATTCTCCTTGGCTTACTTGGGGGGAATGCGCAAGAGAGTTTTTAGATGCCAAGGATGATCCGGCACTTTTGCAGCCTTTTGTCAACACAGTGCTTGGAGAGCCATGGGAAGACAGAACAGGCGAAGTTGTTGATCCTGATAGCCTCTATGCAAAACGCGAAGATTATCCCCTTGCACCAGAACAAGCCGTGTTGTTGACAGCGGGTATTGATGTGCAAAATGACCGGTTAGAGCTTGAAGTGGTGGGATGGGGACGCAGTGAAGAAAGCTGGCATATTGATTATCACGTCATTCCTGGTGATCCCTCTTCTTTTGAAGTATGGGACCAATTGGATGAATATCTTGCAAGACGCTGGCCGCATCTAGGTTACAAAGACGGCATCAAGATAACGGCTGCTTGTATTGATACCGGTGGTGGACACACACAGGCGGTTTATAATTATGTACGCCCCCGTGAGGGGCGGCGCATCTGGGGCATTAAGGGACAGGCTGGTTGGCGAGCGGTATGGCCACGCCGCCCAAGCAAAAACAATAAGGGGCAGATTAATCTTTATATTGTTGGGGTTGATGCAGCAAAAGATATTATCACGGCACGGTTTAAAAAATCCGGTCCTGAAGCATCGGGGGCTGGTGCAACACACTTTCACAAAAACCTTGATCGGGAATATTTTGACCAGCTAACCGCTGAAAGAAAAGTCATCAAATATTTTAAAGGCTTTAAGCGCATTGAATGGCAAAAAAGCGAAAAGGCAAGAAATGAAGCCTTGGACTGTAGGGTCTATGCTTATGCTGCTTTACAAGGTCTGATTTCGGCAGGAATAAACCTTAATCGAGAAGTCGATATCTTAGAAGAGCGTTTGGAAAAACTTAAAATTGAGGGCTCTTTAGAGCAGCCAATATCAGAACATGTGCCCTCTCCTTCTCCAAGAAAATCTCAAACAATACAGCCTAAAAAGAAGCCATTCAGAACAATGATGAATCCTTATATGCGAGGGGATTGGAGGTAATGTATGGGTGAACCTTTAGAACCAATTAACAGCAAATTTTCGAGATTAGAAAGTTTAAAAAGGCGGCGTGAGCAAATTGAAGAAGCTCTTTATTCGGGAGCACAATCGGTGCGCCATGGCGATAAGCAAGTCAGCAACCGTTCTGTTGAGGAACTGCGCAGAGCGCTTGAGATGCTGAACACACAAATAGCCAACCTTGAAGGACGCAAGCGTTCACGCGTTTTCTATTTTAATATATCACGAGGCTATTAATGGCTGGTTTTTTCAATAAACTCACGGGCTTTTTTACAATTTCTCGTCAACACAATCCCCATTTTGAAGCGGCAAGCAAAAGCCGCCGTATGGGTGGTTTTGACCCCGCAAAAAAACATATCAATAAAGCGATTGAGGAATGCGGTGATACCATTGTTGCCCGTTCAAGATGGCTTTATGACAATGAATCTCTTTATGGTTCTGCAACGGAGGAATGGGTCTCTGCAGCTGTCAGTGATGGGATTAAACCTTATCCTCGTATTGAAGGTTTTCAAGAAGAAAAGAAAAAGCTTTTAGACTTGTGGTGGCAATGGGTTGATGAAGCGGACTATGATGAAGATGCCAATTTTTATGGACTTCAAGCAACCATTGCACGAGAGGTCTTTTTAACTGGAGAATGCTTTGTAAGACTACACTATGTCGACCTCTACGGGCGCTCT
>NZ_JAQISX010000047.1:0-1585 GCF_028618425.1 Bartonella sp. ML70XJBT | reverse complement strand
TGGTGTGCCTCTTCAATTGCAAGTTTATCCCACCGAAATGTTGGACCTTTCCTACAATGGACCGGCTGAGATTGAAGGCAATTACATTCGTATGGGAATTGAATTTAATGCCAGTGGTAAGCGCGTTGCTTATCATTTCTGGAAACATCACCCCTATGATGATGTCCCTGCAAATATGGCATTTGAGAGCCAAGAGCGCGTGCGCGTCCCTGCTGAAATGGTCATTCATATCAAAGAGCGCCGTATTGCCGGACAATTGCGCGGTTCTCCCAAAATAACGCGCTGTATGACAAAGATCTTTCAACTCGAATCCTATGATGATGCAGAACTTGATCGAAAAAGGACAGCGGCTCTTTTCGCGGTGTTTATTACAGGGAAGGAATCTCATGAGGAAGAATTAGAGGGAAATCGTGAGCAAACAACGCCCCCAAAGAAGCCTGAAGAGGCAGCTGACGTGGATAAAATTTACCCCGGCTCAGTTAACGTGGTCGATGGCGAAAAACAAATTACATTTTCAACCCCTGTTGAGGTTGGTGGCTCTTATGAGGCTTTTCAATTTCGCAATATCTTGAAAATTTGTGCAGCACTTAATATGCCTTATGCCGTTGTGACTGGAGACGTTACGCGGGGGAATTTTTCAAATGTGCGTACCTCCATCATTCAGTTTAGACGGCACGTCAAACAATGGCGTGAACATATTATTGCCTTTCAGTTTAATCGCATTATATGGGAGCGTTTTGTTGAAATGGCAGTGCTTTCTGGATGCGTCAATTTGCCAGGGTGGGAAGAAAATTCCTTGCCATGGCTTCAATGTGAAAGCTTTGCGCCCCCGCTTGAAATGATTGATCCAAACAAGGATATCTCAGCGGAAAAAGAAGAAATCCGTGCAGGCTTGAAAACACGACGCATGGCACTTGCCGAGCGGGGCTTTGATATCGACAGCATTCATGCCGAACTGCAAGAAGAACACACAGATGCTCGTGCGCGCGGCTTATCTTTTGACACGGATATGGCAGCACCTTCTGGTGAAAATCAAGCGATTGGTGATGAAGATTCAGAGACTTCTGAGACTTATGAAAGCAACCAAGGCAGCGAGGCACACAAAAATGGTGAATAATCTTGACATGCCGTTTTTGGCATCCCGGCTTTTTGGTGTTCCTCATATGCTTGCCTCGACAAAGCTTGATGTCATTTTGAATGCTCTTGCACCACGCCTTTTTAAGGGAGAAAAGTTTGCCGTGAGAGCATTTGGACAAGGGGATACAGAAGCTTTCAGACCCCCTGAAACTTATGTAGTACAAAACAATATTGCCATAATACCAGTTCATGGCACGCTTGTGCGCCGCGGTGCATGGCTTGGGGCTTTATCGGGATTAACCTCTTATGAAGGTTTAAGGGCTTCTTTTCGTGAAGCCATTGCACAACCTGATGTTCGCGCTGTTTTACTTGATATTGACAGCGGCGGTGGAGAAGCCGGCGGTGTGTTTGATTTGGTTGAAGAGTTTCAAACACTCTCAAAACAATACGACAAGCCCATTTGGGCACATGCCAATGAGTTTGCCTGTTCAGCGGCTTATGCCATTGC
>NZ_JAQISX010000046.1:0-4932 GCF_028618425.1 Bartonella sp. ML70XJBT | reverse complement strand
AAGATGAGTTGCGCAAGGCGAGTGGTTCTGTTTATGCGCGGGCAATGTCTGATCAGTACGATAAGGATTGGCAACGCATGATGCAAGCAAATTCGATGATTGATCAATTGAATGAGAACCGCTTAGGCATGGTAGGCAATCTATTCCCCGCCTACAACAATGCTTATTCCAATATGTTGCAGGGAAGCGGTGTTTTGAATGATTACAATCAACGGCTTGTTGACGCCAACCGCGAACATTGGCTGGAGCAAGACAATAGCGGTTGGAATAGATTGAATATGCTTATGAATGCTGGTCATGGTTTTGCAAGAGATTACGGTACGACAACGAATAATATGACAGGCTCTGAGATGCAAGGCAATAATCCTTGGCAGAATTTTGCGATGGCTATTTATGGAGCAAAGCAGGTAGCGGAAAAGTTTGCAGGACAATTTTAAAGAGGTGATGTAATGGTTTTTATGAATTTTAATCCGAGAGATAAAAGTTTTGCACTTAAACGTCCAAAAACGATAACAGAACGATTGCAGGAAGCAATACAACAAAATCAGAGACCGGAATATCAACTACCAGTTTTTCCTAGTATGATTTCTACGAATAATCCGTATAATTATAATATAGGTCCTTTTTCTCCTACTCCAATAGGCTCTATTTATCCTATTGAAGAGAATAAATCCACTTCGATTCCAAAAGAAGAAATCCCACCTAGTATAGGAAATAATGTATCTGTTCCAACAAAACCAGTTGCACCACAAGAACAGCGTCCTGAACCTGAACCTAGTTTTTGGGATAAACTTTCTCGTTTTTCACAGTCTGATGTTAGTAAAAATATTGATGATTTTCTTTTAGGAGCAATAACAGCGAGTCCAGATTCGTCTGGGTGGCAACTTTTCGCTAAAGGACTGAAGAACTTGCATGAAGGCGATAAGCAAAGAGGTAAAGTTAACCAGACCGTCGAGTATCTAAAATCCAAAGGCTACAGCGAAGAAGAAGCGCGGGTTATGGCAAGTAATCCTCAAATGCTTAGTGCACTGTTGACAGGTGATGATAAACCTAAGTTACTTGCGGGGCATGAATGGTATACCAATCCACAGACAGGTAAACGTGGACAGAAACCGATGGAAGGGACTCTACAGGAATTGGAGTATAATCAGAAAAAACGAGACATAGAAGAGTGGGAAATAAATAAGAGAAATGCTGCTGAGATAGCAGCAAAAGAAATTGATCACATTATAGGGACAGTGAATGATGCTCTTCAACTTATAGACGCAAACCCCGACAAGGTTGCAGGTATAATTGGTTCACTTGCTCAGCTTGCTCCGGGTTCTGATGCAAAATCATTAAGAACGAAATTTAAACAGCTTGAAGGTGGTATCTTTACTCGAGTGATTGAAACAATCAAAAAACAAAGTCAAAATGGCTCATTGGGAGTAGGACCTTTATCTAATGAAGAAAGCGCGCGGTTGGTAGCATCTTATGGTTCTTTGGATATTAGCGATAAACCTGAAGAACTACATAAAACTCTGCTAAAAATTAAAGATATGTTTGATCTTTTTAAACGACTGAATGATGAGGAAATTTATAGGTTATCAAACGGGATGGAAGTAAGACGGCGTAATAATCCTTCTGCTCAATATTATAATCGGTCGATGTCACAAGGAGGTAGTGTAAATCCACTTATTTTGAAAAGTGTAGAAGAGGTTGAAGCTCTACCACAAGGAGTAAAGGCTTTTATTATTGATGCAAATGGTAAAGTGGTTCCTGTAATAAAATAGGTTGTGCTATGTCTGAATATAAAGATTATGATAAGTCACTCTTACCTGAATGGGCTAGGAAATTAAAAGTAATTGGTCCACCTCAAGATATTTCAAATTTTCAAACAACAACAGATTATTCTGAATATAAAGATTATGATAAGTCACTCTTACCTGAATGGGCTAGGAAATTAAAGGTAATTGGTCCACCTCAAGATATTCCTAATACTCAAGAAACACCTCATGATTTTTCATTTGATGATAAAGATCTTACGCGGTGGGATGCACTTAGAAGTCATGGTGCATCTGGTTTGACAGCAGGATATAGTGATGAGATACAAGCGGCGTATGAAGCAGGTTTTACAGATTATTGGCGTGGCGATAAACGAGCAGAAGAGATCTATAATAAACGGGTAGCAAAAGAACGAGCTTATTTAAAAGCCTTGGAAAAGAAACATCCAATATTATCTTCTATTGGTTATATTGCTGGTTCGATTGTACCAACAGTGGCATCATTTATCCCTGGGCTTGGACTTTTGAGAGTAGGTTCTGCGCTATCAACATTTGGAAATCTTGGTAAGGCGGTAGTTTTAGGAGCAGGTTCTGGAGCTTTGCATGGCTCTGGTGCAGGAGATGGTTTTTATGGTCGTCTTGGTTCGGCAGGGATTGGTGGTGGTATTGGAGCTGTTGCTGGTCCTGTTGGTTCTCTTACTGGTACATTCGTTTCTTCAGGATTGAAGAAAGTAGGACATGGATTGCAACATGTTCCTTTTATAAAAGGAGGTCGTTTTAATCCTGCTCATAAGGACATTCAAACCAGAGCAGTCAGAGAAGTTGCAAAAACATTATATGATGATGGCGTTGAGAATGTTGCAGAACATCTTGCAAGTGCGCCACGTCATGCATTTTTGACAGATATTAGTCCGAATTTAGAAGTATTGCTTGCGAATATGGGGAAAACCAATCCGCGTGTTTCTTCACTTTTGAAAGGAGCCCACGAGGGACGGATGCAGGGAGCCGTTCAGCGTCTTCGTCAATCGGCAGATGACAACATTACTCCTCTCCAAGATACGAAAGTTCTAAAAAGGTTGCTTAAAGAGCAAGGGGAAGCAGCACATGGACATCTTTATGCACAAGCCTATCGTACTCCAATAGAAAAAAGATATTATCCAGCTCTTAATAGGCTTTTTAAAAATAAATGGTTTCAAGAAGCTCTCAAAGAAGCAGTTGATACCTTAGAAGGACACCCACGTAAAGCAATTGCTCAACGATTTTATGATAAAAATTTTCGCCATATTAACTATAAGCCCACAATGGAGTTATTAGACCAAACTAAGCAATCTCTAGATAATTTGATAGAGAAATATAAAAATTTTGGTGATATGGATAAGAGCTCTGGTTACCAATTGATTAAGAACAATTTGGTAAAGATAACGGATGAAATCTCTCCTACTTATAAAGCAGCACGGGGTAGCGCAGCAAAATACAAAGGCTTTGCAGAAGCCATAAGCCAAGGCAAAAGAATTGCAGAAAAAGATATTTCAGGAGAGGGAATAGCCGAAGGACTTCGTAAAGGAGCGATGCCGGATGGTCTTAATACCTATCGCGTAGGGATAAGGGACTATATCGATGATATATTAAAAAAATCCCGCTCTGTTAATAGACTTTCGAATATTTTACAAACGGAGAGCATGTCTGAAAATCTTAGCAGATCTTTAAGTCCTAAAAACGTTAAAGCGCTTAGAAAAGCTGTAGATGATGAAATATTTTATGAAGATGCGGCGAAAAGGGCACTAAAGCCATTTCAAGGAACGCCAGAGGCTTCTGTTCTAGAAGGAGTTCGCTTACCGCACGGAAAATTTAGTGCAGCACATGAAGGGGCAAAAATTACTCAAAATATTTTATCTGATACGATTAGGAAATTACCTCAAAAAGAAAGACAAATATTTGAACGGGATATAGCAAAATTAGCAACTTTTGGCGTTAAGGGTATGAGCCCGCAGGAAGTTGCTAATATGTTACAAAGATTTATACTATTACATAAAGCAGGAATTGGTAATGAACGTTTCTGGCATTTTATTTCTTCGGCACTGATGGGAGAAGCTGGCAGATTTGCAAGGAGCAAAATCTATGGCTAGATATAGTCCTTCAGTTGATCAAGCGATACGTCAAGCAGCAGCGCGGTATGGCTTGCCGGAAAGCTATTTATACCGTGTTGCGCAAGTGGAGAGTGGAGGCAATCCCAATGCAAGGAATCCGCGTTCTTCTGCGGGTGGTTTGTATCAGTTTATAGACAGTACAGCCAAGCAATATGGTTTGCAGGACCGTTTTGACCCGATGCAGGCAGCCGATGCGATGGGGAGATTGACCCTTGATAATCGTAATCATTTAAGCCGTGTATTGGGAAGGGCACCAACAGAGGCAGAATTATATTTAGCCCATCAACAAGGGGCAGGAGGAACCCGTCTTTTACAAAATCCCCATGCCAATGCAGCGCAATTGGTTGGCAGCAATGCGGTTGGTTTGAATGCAGGCAATAATGCAATGCGTGCAAGTGATTTTGTTAATCGTGTTTTTCAAATGTATGGGGGAGAGCAACCTTATAGAGCAAGTCCTATAGCACGAGGGGGCATTGGCAATAGAGACAACTTGTTAGAGGTTTTACGGGCATTATTAGCCTCACAGGAAGAGCCTTCAGAAGAAGAGCATGAAGAAGATGATAATCCTTTGATGACACAATTCATGCGGGCATTTTACGGAATTTAAGGGTCAAAATCATGTCAACAATATATGACTGGTCGCTTAGAGCGGTGGATAACACGCGCGCGGATGATTTGATTGATTGGTCAGAAGGACAGCACCCTAGCCGTGTAAACACGAGCGCCCGTGTGATGATGCAGCGTGTCAAGGAATACTTGCTAGACACGGGTGGAACGCTTGAAGGGATTGTTACAAATGATCATGCTCAACAAACAACCTTGATAAGGCTTGAAAGCCAAACGGCATTTTTGGAGTATAAGAATGGGATTGTTTTGCGCTTTATGGCAACGGGTAAGAATATTGGAGCAACAACGATTGCTTTGAATGCTTTAGAGGACAAGCCGGTTTATAAAGCAACCGCCTTAGGGGTTGGTGTCTTATTGGGCGGGGAAATCCAGCAGGGATGCATTTATACATTAGT
>NZ_JAQISX010000045.1:0-5054 GCF_028618425.1 Bartonella sp. ML70XJBT | reverse complement strand
ATATGCTCTGAAAAAGGGCGTCGAAGATATCGTAACTGGTCAAGCAATTGGGATATCAAAAACATTTATGCCAACTTGTGGAGAGCTTTTAGCTTATTGCCAGACACTAGAAAATACCCTTCTTTCAGAAGCCGAAAGTGTACGTAGAGCAATTGAAAACACACGTGAGAAAGCACTCAAAGAAAAAACAGCGAAAGAGCATTTTAGACCACTAACGCTTGTTCACAAGCAAGAGCTTGAAGAAACTTTAAATGGTCTTGGGAGAACAGTGAAAAACATTGCAAGTTAGCAAAATAGTGAAAAGTGCTGATCATTTTGGGAATAGATATGCGTTTAAATCAATAAAATGGCACCGTACAGAGCGATTTAAAGATTTTATGATGAAATAATATCTGCAATACAAAACGCTCTATATGATCAAATTTGAGTCAAATAACCCTATTGGCAAATTTAAGGATAAAGACATGCAAATTTTACAACGTCTGTTCTTAACACAACGTAAACAGCCCATGCAAAAAAAGTTTGTGGCAACAGCTGTTGGTTATGTTCCATGGGGAGATGGAGCAGCAGAGTATTTTTACAACCTCTACGAATATGAAGATGGCAGGAGAGAGTGTGAAAAATTTGATGGTGGTCAGTATTACACCATACCAGAAAATGCGGATTTTAGTACCAAAGCGCAAGTGAAAGCTTGGGTTTACGGTGGTGCTATTCCGAAAAGCGTTCTCAATTACGAACCGCTCATTGATGAGATCAATAAAGAGATCAAAAAATTATCGGAAGCTTCTGAAAAAACAATGATTAGATGCTAACTCATATCAGGAACAACTTGACAAATTTTTAAAAGCCATTAGGTTACGAGGCAGGCTTAAAACACCTGTAACCAATCGGTTCAACAGTATCCCGAAAGATCTGTTGCCCTTCATTTTATTATTCCAGGGTCTTCACGTGTATGTCCAAGGGTAACCTAAAGATGTGAAGGACTGAATTGGTTCGGTTGTTTTAGCCCTGGATACTTAAGCTTTTAAAACAAAGGAACCAATATTATGAACACAATCATTAAAATATCAGAAAAAATTATTGAACAAGAAATTGTGCAAACGGTCAATGCGCGTGAGTTACACGCATTCATGGAAATAGGAAAACGTTTCGCTACTTGGATTACAGATCGTATTAATCAATATACATTTGAAGAAGGTAAAGATTTCATAAAAACACAAGATTTGCGGTTCCCAAAATTGGGAAGCGCAAAATCTAGAGCTGTTACAGCAATAGAATATCATCTCACTCTAGACATGGCGAAAGAGCTCTCAATGGTTGAACGCAATGAGAAAGGACGTCAAGCACGCCGTTACTTTATTGAGTGTGAAAAGAAACTGAGAAACCAATCTGTTGATTATGATCGTGATACGCGCTTTGATTTGCCAAGCTATTGGGAAGGTATGAACGCTGGTGAAAAAGTTTTATATCTTTTAGGTCCAATTCATGTGCGTCTTCTTGATGCCTTCAGAGTAGATGAAGAAAACAGAAAATACAAAGCTCTCATTAAAGAAGCAAAACAGGTTCTAGCAAGATCTGCCGTAAAAGCTGCTTAGATTTAAAAACGTGACTCCCCTTTCTTCTCGTCTTTTATGGCGAGGAGAAAATGAGTTTATCGCATTGAACGAAGCATGGCATCACGTAAAATGGCGTTAATCCGCGTTTGATATCCTTTCCCTTGACTTTTAAGCCACGCTAGAACGTCTGAGTCCACACGTACTGTTGTGACAGTTTTGGTTGGTTTATAGAATGGGTTGCGAACGGCGTTTTTCCAGAATGCATCATTGAGTGACGGAATATCACTATGATCAATTGCACTGTCCGGCATTGCAGCCAGCTTATCAACTTCAACTCTCTGTTTATCTGTCAAAGGTGATAAGTTACCTACATCAATTTCATAAAGAACTTTCTTCTTCATAACGTTTCCTTTCTTTCGAGTTAGCTCGCCGCGCTGAAATAATACGGATTACTTCTATACCATCTTTATCATCATGGACAGTATGCGCTACGAGCAGCAGTAAAAAACCATCCACAAGACCCAAAGTTTGCCAACGATATTCTCCGTTTTCAATACGGTCTTGTTTAACCATGGCGAACGGGTCTGCAAAAACACGAGCAGCAATTTCAAAACTGACACGGTGCTTTCTAAGATTACTTTTTGCTTTAGTTTCATCCCATTCAAATCTTATTCTCATATCTTATGTTAATACATTTATGTATGTATATCAAGAGTTTTAAATGAACACTGAACTATTTATGTTTTTTTGCATATTAAATATAATTTTATATGTTAAAAAACAATAATATCCTTTTGAAAAAATTGATAAAAATAGCAAATTATGATAAGATTTTTACATATTTAAATACAAATTTAAGGTAACTAAAAACATGATGAATAAAGTGATCTTAATTGGCTATTTAGGGGCTGATCCCGAAAGCAAAACAATGAATTCTGGTGCCGAAATAGTCAATTTTCGGTTGGCTACTTCTGAGAGCTATACAGATAAAAATACCAATCAAAAAGTAGGGAAAACAGAATGGCATTCCGTGGTGGTTTTTAATCCACATTTGGCAAAAATTGCGCTTCAATATTTACATAAAGGTTCAAAAGTTTATGTAGAAGGCAAATTACAAACCCGTAAATGGCAAGATAAAAACGGTATTGACCGCTTCACAACAGAGATTGTCTTATCACAATATAAAGGGGAATTGCAGTTGCTTGATGCAAAGAAAGAGCAATCGGCATCCCCTACCCCTTCACCCATTACTTCTCAAAATTATGCTATCGCTTCAGAGGCTGCTGATCATAGTGCACTCATTAATAATGATAGCATACCATTCTGATTGAAAAAAATATGACAAAAAGAAAAAAACGTGGTCGTCCACGGATCAACGGATGTATCAGAGAACCAAATGGACGTATCTCACGGACAAAAATGCCCCATGATCCCATTGAAAAATTGGCAATTGAAATGCGTGCCAAACGCTTCTGTTTGACCATAGAAGAGGCTAAAAATCCACTTTCCAGTACCTATATTGGGCGGCTTTATTTGCAAGGTGTGATTAACCAAGACCAATATGATGCTGCGCAAAAATATCTTGAAGTGAGAAACAACTATTTATGTGCAAAAGGGTTGCCTAATGCAATTTATGATGATTTTACTCCTTCATCAAATGAAGAGGCACAACAACGGTGGATTGAAAGAGCAACTCATTGTTATGAAGAAATGAAAGAGGTTATCAAAGAAGCGCAATGCCTTTATAGACAGTATAATCTTTATGTTGCATTACAATATCTTGTTATAGAAGATCAATCGCTAACACATCTTGTTAGTTCTTTGCGTATTGTTCTTCATGCGCTTCATAAGCACTTTAGCCGTTAAAAAAGAATTGACATCAGATGAAAAATTATTAAAATGTGTATATATTTACACATCATGAGTTTAGGAAATGGAACAAGATAGCCGAAAAATCATTGCAAAATTAAAGCGTGATGGCTTTGAACTTGTCAAAGTAAAAGGTTCTCATCATAAATTAAAAAAAGATGGTAAGGTTGTTATTGTTCCACATCCTAAAAAAAATCTTCCGATTGGTACAGCACGTTCTATCGCACAACAAGCAGGTTGGTTAAAAAAAGGATAAGAAAAATGAAAAGATTTTTTGCTCTTGTTCATAAAGATGAAGATTCTGCTTTTGGTGTTCAGTTTCCTGATTTTGAGGGACTTTTTTCTGCTGCTGATGAGGAAGAAAATTTAATCGCAAACGCAACAGAAGCACTTCAACTTTATTGCGAAGATATAGATATAGTGCCTATTCCTTCAAAATTTGAGGAAGTCATACAACGGGAATCTGTCAAAACAGCTTTGTCAGAAGGAGCTTTTTTAATACAAGTCCCCTTTATTGAAAATGATGCAGAAGTGGTACGTACGAATATATCTATTGAAAGAGGACTCTTACGTGCAATTGATGATTGTGCACAAAAAAGAGGTTTAACAAGATCTGCTTTTTTGGCAACAGCAGCGCGTCACGAGCTTAATATTTAGATTTTCTTCTTTTTTGGCTGTGTCAATACATACCTTTTTGTTTCTAAAAACACCATATTTAGGTAAAAAAATAAAAAAACACAAGGTCATGATTTTTTTGTTGACATGATGTGAAAAATCATATTTAATGATGACACGGCACTGGTTTTATTGTGCCTAAAATTCAAAAATATCCCCAAAAATTCAGTAAAATATGAACTTGAAATGTGGCTAGAAAGCCCTGTTTTCTTGGTAATTCTGGCTAATCAATTTTTCACAGAATAAAAATCAATATTTGACTAATGATGTCATTAATTATGACTCAAAAGGAGCAATGATGAAAGCTGTCATCACTAAGCCAATGTGTGTTATTGGAGACAATAAAAGCACTGTTCGCTTTGAACCATCAACACCCAATAATCCATTTGTTGAAGTTTCCAATCAAGTCTATGCCCGACTTAAACGAGCAAACGCCGTAAAACCCTTTGTTGAAAGTAGAACCACAATAAAATCTGAAAAGGTAATTGAACAGACTAAGCCAACCGAAAAAGAAGTTGTACAAACATCTTCTGAACCAAGTGCAGAAGAAACTTCACTTCAACAGACCAAAACACCTAAAGTTTCCAAGCCATCAACACCTCCTGCTAAAAAGCTTAAAAATTGAAATTAATTATCCATCAAGAATGGTATCTTCAACAGGTGAAGGATACCTTCACCAGTCTTCAAGCACCACGCCTTAATTGGGCTTTGCGTAATGCTCTAAACACCGCAGCAAAGCAAGTCGAGCGCTTTACGGAGAAGCAAGTTGCCGACCTCTCATCAGCCCAACCAAAGCGTGTTAAAAAAGGCGTTTATATTAAAGAAAAGGCGACAGCAAGGTTTCTTGAGACAGATATCATTGGTTCTGGAACACCAATACCTCTTAAATTTTTTCAAGCAGAAGAAACAAAACGCGGTGTGACTTACACACTGTTTGGAAAGAAAAAAATCTTG
>NZ_JAQISX010000044.1:0-5066 GCF_028618425.1 Bartonella sp. ML70XJBT | reverse complement strand
GAAAAGACCTTTCGGAAACAGAACAACGGTTGCTTCACGAGATGATAGAAACCTATCAAGGCTTAAAGATGATGTCACGTATTATGAAGTGGATTGCCTTCATTATCTTTATCTTTGTAATGGATTTGTCGCGTTTCATAGACGCCATAGAGAATAGCTTCTCACACTTTAAAAAATGGATAACAAAAAGTTAGAGTACTTTTAATTTTTCATACAATTATTCTTTGAAAAGGTCGGAGTGAGTTCCAGTGCGAATAAGATGTAATTTATCTCCTTCAATTCGATAAATAAGCAGCCAATCTGGTTCGATATGACTATCATGATATCCCGCCCAATCACCCTTTAGTGGATGATCACAATAATGCTTTGGTAATGGCTCCTCTTCAATTAGCAGACTTAACAGTGTACGCAGCTTATTCATATTTTTACCGCGTTTTTCCGCTTTGCGCACGTCACGTTTAAATTGTCGTGAGCGAACAGGTATCAGCATATTAAATGCCTAAGTCCTTAAAAAGAGCATCAGCATTTTTAAATGTCTCACCCTTACCCTCGTCTAATTCCTTTATAGCTTTACGTGTGACACTATTAGGTACTTTAAGCTCAAAAGGTAAACAACCTTCTTCAGCTACACGCAAGAATGTTATACGGATAAGATCTGATGCACTTAATCCCATGCGTTCTAAAGTAATCATAGCTTGTTTTTTCATTTCAGCAGGAATGCGAGCGCGAACAACAGAATCGGCTTTCATGATTTAGCACCTCCATTCATAACCTCTATTATAATGTAGCTACATTATAGCTTCAAGTCAATTTTTTAGAATTAGAGACCCTTTGGACAGCAGGTACGGCAAAAAAACACCTCGAAAAGAAGTGCTGATTCGTAATTGCAATATATAGATGGCGATGCTATTTAATAGCGTAATAGATTTTATACATAAGGTGGTTCAAAAGGTGGTTTTGTTTTTAAGTAATTTTATTAATTCATTGAAAACAGTTGATAAATTGTTATAAAATGGTACATCTCGACCGCACCATCGGCGATTAATTTCTCTGTAACGAGAAGAAGTTATATAGAGAGGTGGTCTATGCAAATTATAGAAAACTTTTTCCCATTATAGAGAAATATTTCTTTGTGTGTTATTTTTGGTGTTTTCTTCATAGTTTGTTCATCTTTTATTACTTTATTTGTACATTTAAAGCGTTATATTTTTTATAGGTGGGGTAGAGTTACTGTGAGAAGTAGAGTGATTCTAAGATATTTTACACTTCTTATTTGTATTGCTTTATTATCAGCATGTAGTGATTCCCGTGCCGTCCTGTGGCATGGGGTACATGCAACCCCATCTATGATTGCAGTGCAAAAGGAAGTTGAAAGCAAACCAATTCTTCCGAAAGCTATTGTTCCGGTGTATGTTGCAACAAGTCGTATGATGCAAAATAATTACGCTCAGCCTTATGGCTCAGAGCGATCGAATAAAGTACATTATAATCGCGTTGATGTCGGAATTCCTCAGCAACATGTAAAGGGACTTGTTGAAATAAATGCGTATAAACCTACCCATGATAAGTATTTTGCAGCAGTCTCATTGCAAAAATATGATAATAAAGAACAGTTTAAACAACAATTAAATGCTGCTTTAGAAAAAAAACCAAAAGGAAAAAGAGAAATTTTTCTTTTTATCCATGGTTATAATAACAATTTTGCAGATGGCACATTTCGTACTGCTCAGTTTACATATGATTATTCTTTAGATGTTGTTACTGTGCATTATTCGTGGCCTTCTGCTGGATCTGTCCCTCTTTATATTTATGATCGTGATAGCGCCAATTTTGCTCGGGATGGACTCATAGAGCTTTTAACACTTATCAGTAAAACCAAGGCGGATCGAATTTCTGTTATTGCCCATTCTATGGGTAACTTCGTTATCATGGAGGCATTTAGGACCCTAGCATTACAGGGAAAATATGAACCTATTCGTCATATTACAAGTCTTTTAATGGCAGCGCCAGACATTGATATTGATGTATTTGAACGCCAACTTAATGATATTAAAAAACTACCTCAACCAACCGCCATTTTAGTATCTCGTGCGGATAAAGCACTCGCTGTTTCAGGACGTCTTACCGGTGGACATCATCGGGTGGGAGATGGTTCTGACATTGAAATGTTACGTAAAAATGGCATAGCTGTTCTTGATTTCTCTCATGTTGATGGTGGAACGCATGATGTTTTTGCTTCTTCACCGACGTTGATGGCTCTTTCTCGAGAGGGGTCTTTGGCTTCAACAATTATGCAGGGTACAGAGTTATCACCTAGTCAGGCGCTTCTTGCTGATAGTAGCAGTGTATTAGAGAAAACGACACATCTTATTCTTTATACGCCTTTACGTTTTCTCTCTCCACGGATTCCAGGTCGATAGCAAAAAAAGAGGAGCGGTAACTATCAAATAATGTATTGGAGGAATATTTTTTAGCACTTTCTTTAGAATGGCTTTGTAAAATAAAACGAAATAGCGAGATGAGGTGTAAAAAGCTATTATTAGGTGGATTTATGATGATTGCGCGGAAAAGCTATGTCAATACCCCTGCAATTGTTGATTATTTATCTCATTCCGCAATTAAGTTGTTAGAAATTCATGCTATGCTTGTGAAGGTGAGAAAAGGTGATATGGGGGAAAAACCAAATTTATTGCGTCAAATTGATTCTACAAAAAAACAATTAGATGAAATAAGCCATGCTCTTATTTTAGAATATCGTAAACGCCAAGAAAATGAGCGCTTTTTAAAACAAATTTTGCTTTCCATTTCCGATCAACTTTTTTCACTTAACAATGGTTTTAAGGAAACTGGACGTCTTTTCTTTCAAGAAATTAGAATACTACAATCTCAGATACAATGTTTATATGAAGGGAAGGAGAGGTTGCATTTGTTGAATAACGAAGAATATCTTTATTCTCCATCAAAAATTGATGAAATCATTAAACAGTTACAAAAAGCGCGAGAAAAGCTTATTATTGAAAGCCCACATCTTTTTGAAAAAGAATGTTAAATTAAAAATATTTTCTCTTTAATCATAAACAGTACATTTAAATTGCAGTTATCGTTCACTTCGTTTCGTACAATATCAGTTCATAGGGCATTCCAAGTGCTATTTCAAAGAGAGAAATATATTAACTATGCCGTATGCGGAAGAATATCTGATGATTTGAAAGAAGTGAGAGGCAGCAGAGGTATGCGTTGATTTACAAGATTTGGCTCTCCTTAATCTAGTTTCTGAAAAATTAAAAATGATTGACGAAACAGCCAATCATGATAGAAACTGCAATCACAATGTTTATTTTATAAGTAAACAATGTTTCGTTACTATAATGTACAGCCTTGATACAAAAGAAAAAAAGCCAACAATTACCTTCAAATCTTCGCTTTTGACACTTGTTTTTTCACGGTTCATTGTGATAATTTTTTCCTTATTATTTCAACTATATAACACTTATATTACTCTCAAAATGGCAGAAGAGATTTATACAGATTCTCTTGTTGAAGTGGGTGAAAGCAAACAGATTTGTGCAGATATTCTTGAGTGGAATCATAGCCAAAATATAAATCAAATCATCTGTGATTATGCTCCTTTGTCTACACAGACAGTGAACTTGACCTTGGATAACACATTGATTTATAATGATAATCTAGCGTTATTCATATTGAATTAGAACACCGAATAACGTAAGATTCTCTCACTTCAAAGCTGTTTATCTTGAATCAATCAAAATCATTCCCTTGCACGTCAAAAGCGGGGCTGGCGTGTGGGTAAAAATTGTTAAAGAAAGGACTAAAAATGGCTCTTATGAACCGTCTTAATGCAAGGTCTGTCGCAACATTGGGGGCTGGCAAATATAATGATGGTGCTGGCTTGCTTCTTCATAAGCGTAAAGATGGGGGTGCTCAATGGCTTTATCGCTATACCCTTCACGGGCGCCGCCGTGAAATGGGCTTGGGTGCCTTGAGAGATGTTTCTTTAAAACAAGCCCGTGAATGTGCAAATCAATGGCGTTCTGTTTTACGTGAAGGTCGTGATCCCATTCAAGAACGCAACAAACAAAAGCGTGAAGCAATAAGCAATCTCCATTATTTAAAAGATATTGCTTTAGAGACTTTTGAAAGTCGGAAAGCTGAATTAAAAAATGATGGTAAAGATGGGCGTTGGTTTTCGCCTTTAAAACTGCATATTTTACCCAAATTAGGTTGCCTCCCCGTTTCAGAGATTACACAAACAGAGATACGCAACACGCTTTCCCCTATTTGGCATTCAAAAGCTGCAACAGCTAATAGGGCTCTTATTCGTCTCAATATTTGTCTCAAACATGCGGCTGCTCTAGGATTGAATGTTGACTTACAGGCAACAGAAAAAGCGCGTGCTCTCTTAGGTAAACAACGCCATAAAACACAAAATTTTCCAGCCATGGATTGGAAAGATGTCCCTGCCTTTTATAAAACACTTTGTCAAAAAACAACTATGACACATTTGGCATTACGCTTGCTTATCCTTACAGGGGTTCGTACGCGTCCTTTGCGTCATATTCGTGAAGATCAAATTGAAGATGATGTTTGGACAATTCCTGCTGAAGGTATGAAAGGTAGACGTGATGCTACAATAGAATTTCGAGTGCCTTTATCATCTGAAGCATTAAAAGTGATTAAAGAAGCGCATCCTTTGTCTCACAATGGTTTCCTTTTTTCTGCAACCGGTCGCGGTCCTCTTGCGGTAAATTGTATGGCTCAATATATGCAACAGACTGGACTTGATGCCTGCCCGCATGGTTTTCGATCTAGTTTACGCAATTGGCTTGCTGAAACAACCGATGCCCCCTATGAGGTCGCTGAAACTATTCTAGCTCATACAGTGGGCGGTAAAGTAGAGCGTGCCTATCGTCGTACTGACTATTTAGAACAGCGCCGTGTCTATATGGATAAATGGGCGGCTTATGTTACAGGTCAAGCTTAAGATATGGGGTGTAATACCCCATTATCTGTGGATAACTTTCTCTCTCTCTTCTCTCATTCTTTCT
>NZ_JAQISX010000043.1:3531-5138 GCF_028618425.1 Bartonella sp. ML70XJBT | reverse complement strand
GCGCGGCTTGATGATTTGAGAAACCGTCCAGAGACCTATAAGCATATATGGGAGGGGGCTTATCTTACAGCGGTTCAAGGTGCTTACTTTCAAAAAGAGATGTTGGCAGCCGAGGAGGAGGGGCGGATAGGGCGTGTTGCACGTGACCCTTTAATGCAGATACGCGCCTTTTGGGATATTGGCGGGACGGGCGCTAAGGCAGATGCAACAGCGATTTGGATAGCGCAATTTATTGGTAGAGAGATCAGAGTGCTTGATTATTACGAGGCTCAAGGGCAGCCCTTATCCGAGCATATCGGTTGGTTGCGTCAAAATGGTTATGAGAAGGCACTGATGGTGTTACCCCATGATGGTGCAACCAGAGATCGTGTCCACAATGTGAGTTTTGAGAGTGCTCTCAATGATGCGGGTTTTGAAACGCAAGTGATCCCTAATCAAGGGGCAGGTGCTGTTAAGATGCGGATAGAGGCAGTGCGGCGTATCTTACCTTCTGTTTGGTTCAACGAGGAAACAACGGTAGCAGGACGCAAGGCACTGAACTGGTATCATGAAAAATGGGATGAGAAGCGGAATATAGGGTTAGGCGCCGAGCATGATTGGTCCAGTCATGCAGCCGATGCCTTTGGCTTAATGTGTGTGGGTTATGAACAGCCGGTGCAGAAACATAAGAGAGAAGCTTACAGCGGTAGAGAAGCTTATGAGAGCACGTCATGGATGGCAGAATGATGCATGATGAAGAGCATTTAGACAAAGATAGCAACATTTCAGATTTGTCAAGGGAAGGTTTGTTTCGCAAGCTTGTGAACTGGTACAAAGAAGATGTTGAGCATGTGAACAAATGGCGTGAGCAAGCGCGTGAAGATTTTCGTTTTTACAATGGAGATCAGTGGAATGAAGCCGATTTAGCAGCATTAAAAGAACAGCGCCGTCCCGTTATGACTTTTAATCGGATAGCCCCGCTTGTGAATGCGGTTGTGGGGTCAGAGCGTAATAATAAGCGAGAGGTACAATTTATCCCCCGTCAAATAGGCAAGGCATTACCCAGTGAATTGCTTACAGGGGCGGCGGAATGGTTTAGAGACATGGCACAAGCGGAATATGCAGATTCGGATGCTTTCCAAGATGCTGTCATCTGCGGCATGGGCTGGACTGATACGCGACTTGATTATGAAAACAGCCTTGATGGTGAACCGGTTATCACACGTTTAGACCCGTTGAAGATGGTTTGGGATAGCGCAGCCGTACAACCGAATTTAACCGATGCACAACGTATGTGGTATGTGGACCGCAAGCCTTTGGAAGTTGCAAGACAAATGTTTCCGAAAGCCCATTGGAGTGAACTGAGTGCGGATTGGGCGAGAGATGGGAGTGCTTATGAAGGGGTTCATCATAATGATTTAGAGGCTTATGATGATGAGAGAGGCATTGATGTTGAAAACGGTCGACGAATGGTTACGCTTGTCGAATGCCGTTGGTTTGAAAGCGAGAGATATTATAAAGCGCCCGATTTAAGCACTGGAGAACTTCGTGATTATAGCGAGGAGGAGTTTAAACAACTCCAATGCATGATGCCTCAGATACAAGGGGCAGCTTTTAATAAAAAGGTG
>NZ_JAQISX010000043.1:0-3521 GCF_028618425.1 Bartonella sp. ML70XJBT | reverse complement strand
ATGCCCCGATCAACCGATGGTTCCTTCTGGTCAATTAGGTTGGGAATGTATAACGGGGTATTTTGATAAGATAGAACGGCAATTTTATGGGGTTGTGCGCCCTACAAAAGACCCACAGCGATGGGCGAATAAATATTTTAGTCAAGTCATGCATATTCTCAATAGCCAATCCAAAGGCGGGATTATGGCAGAGAGGGGCGCCTTTGAAGACGAGCGAGAAGCCGCAAAAAGTTGGAGCAGAGCAGACAGTATTACGGTCTTAAAAAATGGAGCTTTGGCAGGTGGCAAGATACAGCCAAAACCGGTTTCTCAGTTTCCTACGGGCTTTTTCCAACTGTTTAATGAAGCGAAAGAAGCGATTAATCAAGTTACCGGTTTATCACCAGAGTTTATAGGAACGCGAGAAGTTTCACAAGCAGGGATTTTAGAGGCACAAAGGCGTCAATCCAGTTTAAACCTGCTTGCTTGTCTGTTTGATGGTTTGCGTTTGTATCGCAAGCGTCAAGGCAAGCTTATTTTACATCTTATACAAAATTACTTGTCTGATGGTCGTTTGGTGCGGATTTCTGGAGAAGAGAATGCACAATATATTCCCTTAACCCGTGAAACGGTGATGAGTGTTGATTATGATATTGTGGTTGATGATGCACCGACCAGCCCCAATGAGAAAGAGCGGACCTTTGGCATTATCACGCAATTGTTACCGTTGCTTCAAAATGCTGTGACACCAGATATCATGCTTGATTTGCTACGGTACTCTCCATTGCCTGCATCTCTGCTTAATCGGGTAAGTGAAAAGATGCAACAACAGCAGCAAATGGCACAACAAGCCCAGCAACAAATGAATCCCGAACAAGAAATGAAGTTGCAAGAAAAGCAACAAGATATGGCAACGAAAAGCCAGATGCAGCAGATGGATTTACAAGGAAAGCAGATTGAACTTTTTATGCGTCAAAAGAGAGCAGAATTGGAAGCAGAGATTATGCAACAGAAACATGAATTAGAGCGGCAACGCATTATCAATGAGCAGATGCAAAATCAAATCATGCGAGAAAGAGCAGCCACGTATAGAGGAAGAAGTATCTGAGAAAGGTTAAAGAATGAATGCAGAACTGAATGAAGGAATGAATGAAGATTATCGGGTTGGAGCACCGGTTTTTGATGATGATGGCTCTTTTGAGAGTGAACACGAGGTCGAAACGGTTGAGAGCCATGATGTCACGTCTCCAGAGCTGGTTGTAAAGCCCGTTGAAAAGCCTTCAGAGATTGTTCCAAGTCAAGATCGGCAACGTGCCGAAGAACAAGCCAAGCAAGCCCGTGAAGCGCTTGTGAAGTTTTATGAGCCCCAATCTCAGCCGCCAATGGTTGAAGGAGAAGGGACGCCTCCCGATCCTAGCCAAGACATTATTGGCTATATGGGATGGATGGGAAAAAAGCTTCAAGAGCAGGATGCGTATATTAGAGCGCAGCAAGATGTGCAAATATTCACTATAATATCAAAAAACACAATAAAGTCAATATGTTGCGTTCAATTATTTTATATGAATCCACTTAAGAATCCACACTTTTATGCATGATTCATTTGACCATTTTCTATAAAAGATTGGCACGTATGAATAGAGCATAAAAAGCAAATCATGATGTAAATATTATAACGCATGTGTGTATTCAAATGAAATAAAAAGCAGCTACCATTCATAACAGTTAATAAATTTTATGATACGTTTTTATCACTCAAAAATCGCATTGTTTTAAAGATTGGATTAGTAATCGCATTATCAAGTATGAGATTATGATTCTCAAAATTGAGAAGCGTAAAATCTAAAAATGTTATAGCAATATTTTATTACCTATAAGAGGGTAATCGTTTGAAACTGTCATAAGCTTATAGGTTTTAATTCATTTTAAGGTGCATAAAGGATTTCAAAATCGTTTTTAAAGCGCTTTCTAAAAGTTTAGAAAATGATAGGCAGAAAATTATAGATACTATCATCACAACAGATATGAAATTAAAAACGTTATATCTTATGAAATCAAAAGCCTTTTTATGACGTATGCAAGCAAGCGAGCAACAAACGTTTTAAAGGTTACAGTTTAAAAATACGAAACCAAATGGGCTCACCCCAAAATTGGGGGCAGCTCTTTAAGATAAGCAAGCAAAATTCAAAACCATTGTAAAATCTAAACGCATAGGGTTTTACTAAATTTTTAGAAAAAAGCGAAATGTTTAAAGAATCTCTATTTTAAAGATAACCAGCTCAAATTTGAGCCGGCTAATTTTTAAAGAAATTAGGTTTTAAAGAAAAGTAAAAATACGCTTATAAAAACCTCTTTAAATGAATGTATAAACGTTTGAAACATAAAATGAGATGATTATAAGAAACGTTTAAAACCTTTTTTATAACAGTTATAACTTAGTTATCATTTCTTCTTAAGAACGTTTCATTGTTTCATTTACGAAAAAACAAAGATCTAGATTTCACAGCAGAGCAAATCTTAAAAACCATAAATTCTAAAAAGCGTTTGTTTATTTGTCTTATGAAATGCTGCTTTTAAAAACCAACGCGCATAAATGTAAAAACGGGTTTTGTTATAGACATTTCACTTAATACATATTTGCTTTTGATTGGTTTGATAAAGCTACCAAACGTTTTAAAGAGGCGTTTTGATCATGTGCTTTGTTTAAACAAACCTCTTTAAAGAAAAGAGCGTTATTCTAATACGTTTATAGCCATAAAGCGTTTATAGGCTTTCTCATTCAAATGAGTGAGTAAAAATCATATGCATCATTTATGATCCTTTTGATAAGTTTTCATAAAAACAATAGAATGCTTGCAATATGATACGTTTTGTATATATGCATTTATCACTCCGTTATGGGTGATTCATTTTACTCAATAAGAATCGCTATTAGAAAGCCGCGTCATATCGATTGGCACGGCTTTCTTTTTTGGAGTTCTCTTTTTTATGAGACGTTTTAAGGAATGCATCTTATAATGCGTTTATAGCTATAAAGAAGGCGCCCCCCACGCCGTTCTTTATTCTGTTTTATCAACAATCTTGATAACATGATCGTTTTCATAAACCTCACAATTTTGGGGCACCAACTTTTCTTTGCTTTTTTTGTTTATTTTTGCATTGCCATAAGCACGCCCCCAGACCTTTGCACAATATGAGAGTTTTGCATTGCCATAGACAGAGCCATAAACTTCACAAGAGCCAGCCACGCTAGCAGAGCCATAAACCTTCCCATAAATCTTTGCACGCCCCCTAATAACAGCATAATTATAAACCTTGCCATGGCTATAAATGCAAGCCGATCCAGAAACATTGGCATGACCATAGACCCTTGCATAGCTAAAGACCGCAGCATCATGAGAAACATGCGCATAATCATAAATATGAGCATCAGCAAAAACACGGGCACCACCACTTACATGAGCATTGCCATAAATATTCCCATAAATATGAGCATTGCCATAAACAAAAGCATGGTCATAAATTTTTGCATATTGAGAGAT
>NZ_JAQISX010000042.1:0-5209 GCF_028618425.1 Bartonella sp. ML70XJBT | reverse complement strand
TGGATGTTCCTACTCTCGATGCGGTAATGTTTTTACACCCGCGGAAAAGCCAAGTGGATGTGATACAGGCGGTAGGACGTGTGATGCGTCGCGCACGGGGTAAGAAAAGAGGCTATATCATTTTACCCGTTGGCGTACCAGCTGGTATTCCCCCCGAACAAGCTTTAAGGAACAATAAAAAGTACAGTGTTGTTTGGCAAGTTCTCAGTGCTTTGCTTTCTCATGATGAGAACTTTAGCAAAACCCTTAACCAAATGAATTTAGGGCAAGATGTAAGTTCTATCATAGATATTGTTACGGTTTCTCAAAATAGTGACTTAAAGAATGTTACCACGGTTGTTGATGATATCCCCCTTCACGCAAAACCAGAAAGTGCGAGTGCGGGGAATGTCTATCCACTGCGAAAATCGCTTAACCCCCATAATGGTCAAGAACGTTTTAACTTTGTGATGGCGTTTCCTAATGCTCTCAAAACCCTTCTGATTAAAAAATCGACCCTTGCGGATTATTGGGGCATCTGGGCGAACAATGTTGCGGAGATTGCTCAAAACCACATTAATCGTCTTAAAGATATCCTTTCTGATAAAACCAGTAAAGCCTATCATGCTTTTGAGAGCTTTCATAAGGAGTTAAAGAGTAATTTAAACGACAGTATTACCCAAGAGGAAGCGCTAGAGATGTTAGGACAACATCTTGTGACGCGTCCCGTATTTGAAGCTTTGTTTGAAGGCAATAAATTTGTCCAGAACAATAGTATCTCGCAAGCGATGGAAAAGATCTTAGCTGAGTTGGATAAAACCAATATCAAGCAAGAATCAAAGGAATTACAAAAATTTTATAACAGCATAAAATTCCGTGCCTCTGGAATTACCGAACCCCAAGCAAGACAGAACCTTATTATCAAGCTATATGAAGACTTTTTTGCCAAGGCATTTAAGAAAACCACCGATAGACTTGGGATTGTTTATACCCCCGTTGAGGTTGTGGATTTTATTATTCATTCTGTTGATGAAGTGTTACGCAATGAATTTGGAAAAAGCCTAGGATCACGTGGTGTTTCTATTCTTGACCCTTTTACAGGTACTGGTACCTTTATCACACGGTTATTACAATCAAATCTCATAAAACCAGAGGATATGGAATATAAATTCCGTCATGATATCCATGCCAATGAGATTGTTCTCTTAGCTTATTACATAGCAGCCATTAACATTGAATCGACCTATCATAGTCTTATGAAGGGTGAATATATTCCTTTTAAGCATATTGGTTTAACCGATACGTTTCGGATGCTTGAAGAGAAAAATCTGCTACAAAAATTATTTAAAGAAAACAGTGAATATTTAGAACATCAGAAAAATCTAAATATCAAGGTTATCTTTGGCAATCCCCCCTATTCGGTAGGACAAAAAAGCGCTAATGACAATGCAAAGAATACTCCTTACCCCATATTAGATAAACGTATCAATGAAACTTATGCTGCTCAATCAAAAGCAGTGAATATGCGAAATTTTTATGACAGTTATATCCGCGCTATCCGCTGGGCTAGTGACCGTATTGATAATGCTGGAGTAATCGGATTTGTTTCTGGTTCTAGTTATGTAGAAAAGCCAACAATGAATAGCTTACGAAAGTCTTTGTCCAAAGAATTTACCAGTATTTACGTGCTTAATTTACGGGGGGATATTCGTAAAAATATATTAAGCAATGGGAAAGCCAAAGAAGGAGAAAATATTTTTGGCAATGGAAGTATGACTGGTATTGCTGTGACACTATTTATCAAAAATCCTAATGCTTCTGGAGATTGTAAAATTTACTATCATAATATTGGTAATAATCTCACGACAAAAGAAAAACTTACAGCTCTGGAATACTTTGGTAGTCTTGAAGGCATTACACGTAAAGAAAGCTGGCAAATGATTACACCAGACGAATATGGGGATTGGATTAATCAACGTGATGAGAGTTTTGAAACATTCTTAGCCTTAGGTGATAAGAAGAGCAATAATAAAAAGCTCTTTGAAACGTTTTCTTGCGGTATTACAACCAGTCGCGATGCTTGGGCGTATAATTCAAGCCGTGAGGTAGGGGCAAAAAATATGGGTAATATGATTGCCTTCTATAATAGCGAAGTGAAACGTTTTAATAAAGCCTATCCACACGTTGACCGTAAGTCACGTGAAAATGCTGTAAATAATTTCGTAAATTCAGATCCAAGCAAAATAAGTTGGAGCCTTAGTCTTAAAAAGCAATTAATTAGAGGACAGTTTTTTGAATTTGAAGAGACATGCCTTATTCGAAGCTTTTATCGCCCTTTTATACGACAGTGGCTCTATTATGATAGTATCTTTAATGAAGCAATTTATCAAATGCATCGTATATTTCCTATGGGAAAAGTAGTCGAAAATAAAGTAATACAAATTACAGGTGTAGGAGCAAGGAGTGGATTTTCTGTACTTATGACTAAGGATTTACCCGATTTTCACGCAATAGATACAGGTCAATGCTTTCCAAGATATTTTTACGAAGATGCTTCCGTTTCAAAAAATAAAAATAAAAAACAAATTCATTTATTTGCGAATGTTACAGAGGAAAGTAAAAATGCTGGTTTACAGAGACGTGATGCTATTACGAATGAAGGGCTAGCCCATTTTAAAGCGGCTTATCCTAATGAGAATATAACAAAAGATGATCTATTCTATTATGTGTACGGTCTTTTACATTCAGAAGATTATCGTACTCGTTATGCTGATAATTTATGCAAAGAATTGCCTCGCATTCCTTGTGTAAAAAGCGCTGAAGATTTTTGGATGTTTGTTACAGCAGGGCGTGAACTGGGTCATTTGCACGTGAATTATGAAGATGTAGAACCTTATCCAGTGACCTTTAAAAAAGGCAATCCAAAACAGACTGATATCTCTAATCCTAAAGAATTCTATTACGTAAATGAAATGAAATTCGCAAAAATTAAGAATAGTAAGGAAAAGGATAAATCGACTGTTATTTATAATAGCAATATCATTATAACAGATATCCCTCTTGAAGCTTATGAGTATATCGTCAATGGCAAGCCTGCTCTTGAATGGGTTATGGGGCGTCAATGTGTGAAAACTGATAAAAAGAGTGGCATTGTGAATGATGCTAATCGCTATGCTGTTGAAACCGTTGACAACCCTGCTTATCCATTGGAGTTATTCCAAAGGGTTATTACCGTAAGTTTAGAGACAATGAAAATTGTTAAAAACCTACCAAAATTAGAAATTAAAGAAACTGAATAAGCTTATAAAGCATGCTCACATAATGGGTATGATAAACTCACAAGGGGTATAAGGTCTTATAACTATAGGTTTATACCCCTTTTATTAAGTTAATTACCTACAATCTTAAAAGGAGTGTTTATATGCGTTATTCTAAAAAGAAATCATTTGCACTTTTAAACACTCTACTTTGGATTGCTTTGAGACTTATAAGAAATCCACTCTTAAATAGAATACGCTTCTTTTGGATTGCCTTTAAAAGATTATATCGCAATCTCAAATGATAGCTTTATTGTTTTTAAAAGCTTTGTTTAAAGAGAGTTTTGTATATTCATTTTCTTATATTACTTATAGGTTTTGTCTGTTTTTAAAACCCCCAAAACACCTACAAAACCCTCTTAAATATATATTAAAGATTGTATTTATGTGTTGTGTTTAATACAGGTTGTTTATTTAAAACATTAACTTATTGAAATATAATAACTTTTATTTTTGACTAAAAAATATATATAAAGGGGGTGTAAAAAGAACCTCCAAAACCCCCTAAACCCCCTAAACTATAACCATAATAGTCTTGATAGCATTTCTTATGATTATACCTCTTTCTTTTGAAAGGCTTTAAGAGATCACATGCTTCTTTCATAAAGCATGTTTTAATCACTCACTAAAATGATCACTTTTGTCAGTTCAATTTACTGACAGATAACTGACAAATATATATTATTGATTGTATTTATGTGGTGCATCTTAATAAGGGTTGTACCATTAAAATGCTAACATATTGAAATATAATGTTTTTAAATTTCTCTCATTTGAAAAAAATACTATAGGGTCTAGAAAGAACTGACTAAACTGACAAAAATGACAAAAGTCTATTAAAAGGGATTTTGCTAATCTCTATAGTTATCAATCTCTCTTTAGAGGTTTTCATAACAGACTATAAATCGCAATTATCCTCTTTATCATTTCTCTTATGAAAATGAAAAATGATGCGGTGGCTATAAAGAATGCGTGAAAACAGCGGGCTTTCATAATCACAATGCAAATGAAAGCATTGGCTACAAAGATAGTCCCTATAAAAGCTATTAAGTTGCAAATGTGTTATAAAAGAAATTAACAGAAATCTTTAAAAACCATTTAGTAAAAAATAAATGCATTATAAAGTTAAAAATACGCATCATGAGAGCGTTTCTAAATATTATAAATGTATAATTCAAAACATAACGCAATCGTTTAAGAAAGCCAATAATATAGCTTTAAAAGCATATAATAAATAAGAAGCGATTAATAAGCATATGACAAATATATACACACAATGCATTTAAAAAAATCATAAAAAATATCAAAAAAGTGCATAAATTAATTGACAATAAATACGTATTTTGTTATATAAATAATCAAGTGATTGAAAACACTAAATCGATAGCGAAAGGGTTGCGATAAAACCTAATCCTATTATAAAAACTGACTTTCTTTTATGCTTTTGTTGGTATATGAGAGCTTTGTCGGGTGTGTTTACACCATACAATACTCTTTATGAGAAAAGTGTAACGACGGACTATCGACCGTGTTTTCAAACGCCCGGCGCCCTTATAGGGTTGTCAATTGAAAACTGTATAATCGATAGGTTTTAATTATGAACGCTATATCAAAAAACACCCCCGTTATTTCTTCCATTTCAAATGAAACCGCATCTAATAATAAACAAGAGCCTGCAAAAAAATACGAATTTACAGACGAAACAATTGAAGTAGGTGATTATACTCTTTATCGCATTCGTGCTTTAAAGGATTTTGCCAATGTAAAGGCGGGGGACCTCGGTGGCTTTATACACAAAGTTGCAAATTTAGCTGATAATGGCAATTGCTGGGTCGGTGGCAATGCCATGGTTTATGGGGATGCGCGGGTTTTCGATAATGCCCATGTTTTGGATAATGCAAAAATTACTGGAT
>NZ_JAQISX010000041.1:0-5220 GCF_028618425.1 Bartonella sp. ML70XJBT | reverse complement strand
ATGAATTTAGGGCAAGATGTAAGTTCTATCATAGATATTGTTACGGTTTCTCAAAATAGTGACTTAAAGAATGTCACAACGGTTGTTGATGATATCCCCCTTCACGCAAAACCAGAAAGTGCGAGTGCGGGGAATGTCTATCCACTGCGAAAATCGCTTACCCCCCATAATGGTCAAGAACGTTTCAACTTTGTGATGGCGTTTCCTAATGCTCTCAGAACCCTTCTGATTAAAAAATCGACCCTTGCGGATTATTGGGGCATCTGGGCGAACAATGTTGCGGAGATTGCTCAAAACCACATTAATCGTCTTAAAGATATCCTTTCTGATAAAACCAGTAAAGCCTATTATGCTTTTGAGAGCTTTCATAAGGAGTTAAAGAGTAATTTAAACGACAGTATTACCCAAGAGGAAGCGCTAGAGATGTTAGGACAACATCTTGTGACGCGTCCCGTGTTTGAAGCTTTGTTTGAAGGCAATAAGTTTGTCCAGAACAATAGTATCTCGCAAGCCATGGAAAAGATCTTAGCTGAGTTGGATAAAACCAATATCCAGCAAGAGTCAAAGGAATTACAAAAATTTTATAACAGCGTAAAATTCCGTGCCTCTGGAATTACCGAACCCCAAGCAAGACAGAACCTTATTATCAAGCTTTATGAAGATTTTTTTGCCAAGGCATTTAAGAAAACCACCGATAGGCTTGGGATTGTTTATACCCCCGTTGAGGTTGTTGATTTTATCATTCACTCTGTTGATGATGTTTTACGCAATGAATTTGGAAAAAGCTTGGGATCACGTGGTGTTTCTATTCTCGACCCTTTTACAGGTACTGGTACCTTTATCACACGGCTTTTACAATCCAATCTCATAAAACCAGAAGATATGGAATATAAATTCCGTCATGATATCCATGCCAATGAGATTGTCTTGCTTGCTTATTACATAGCAGCGATTAACATTGAATCGACTTATCATAGTCTTATGAAAGGGGAATATATACCGTTCAAACATATTGGTTTAACCGATACGTTTCGGATGCTTGAAGAGAAAAATCTGCTACAAAAATTATTTAAAGAAAACAGTGAATATTTGGAACATCAGAAAAATCTAGATATCAAAGTTATTTTTGGCAATCCCCCTTATTCTTTTGGACAAAAGAGCGCCAATGATAATAATCCGAACACATCTTATCCCATATTAGATGACCGTATTCGTGAAAAATATATATCAAGATCAACAAAAATAATAAATCGAAACAAACTTTATGATAGTTATATACGTGCCATTTGTTGGGCTAGTGACCGTATAAAAGACCGTGGTATTATTGGCTTTGTTACCAATGCAAGTTTTGTCAACGGAAGTTCTATGGACGGTTTACGCAAATGCCTCGTTGAGGAATTTTCGAGCCTTTATATTTTCCATTTACGGGGAAATCAACGAACATCTGGGGAAGTTTCTCGAAAAGAAGGGGGTAAAATCTTTGGCGAAGGTTCTCGTGCCCCTATAGCGATTTCTATTCTCGTAAAAAATCCAGAATCTGAACAGCGTGGTAAGATATATTTTCGTGATATTGGGGATTATCTCACAAAAAAAGAAAAGCTTACGATAATTGAATCCCTTGGTAGTATTGATGGAATTACACGTAGTGAACAAGGTTGGCAAATAATTGCACCAGATAAACATGGCGATTGGATAAAGCAAAGAGATGCTGATTTTGATCAGTTCATACCCATGGGAGATAAAAATATCCCAATAGATGCTAAAATCTTTAAAGAAGTATCTCTTGGTATAAAATCAACTCGTGATGCTTGGGTTTGTAATTTTTCTAGTAGTGAATTAGAGATATCTGTTCAAAAAACAATTAAATTTTTTAATGAACAGAAACATCTCGTTACTGAAAAGCCGTCTATTCCTATCAAAGGGATCATTGATTATGACGTTACCCAAATTAGTTGGACGGATATTCTTATCTCTCGTTTAAAACGGGGAAATGATGCAATTTTTGAACCTCATCTAATAGTTCCTACCCTTTATAGCCCATTTGTAAAAATGTGGCATTATACATCACCATTCCTTAATGACATGCTAGGACAAACACATCAGTTTTTTAATCCAGATTTGTCTGATAATCTTGGAATTTGTGTTACAGGAATAGGCAATCGATCAGATTTTTCATGTCTTATGACAAATAAACCAATTAACTATGCTACATTAGAAACAGCAAGATGTTATCCGCTTACACTTCATTGTAATGAAGAAAAACATCATGATCATAGTCTGTTTGCTACAGAAGTAAAAAGAAAAGTTTGTGATGGTATTACAGATGCTGGATTACTGAAGTTTCAGTCTGCTTATCCGAATGAGGCTATAACAAAAGAAGATATCTTTTATTATGTTTATGGAATTTTACATTCAGAAGATTATCGCGCTCGCTATGCTGATAATTTATGTAAAGAGTTGCCTCGTATCCCTTGCGTAAAAACTGCTGAAGACTTTGGAAAATTTGTAACAGCAGGACGTGAACTGGGGCATTTGCACGTAAATTATGAAGATGTGGAACCTTATCCAGTCACATTTAAAAAAGGCAATCCAAAACAGACTGATATCTCTAATCCTAAAGAATTCTATTACGTGAATAAAATGAATTTCGCAAAAATTAAAAATAGCAAGGAAAAGGATAAATCCACTGTTATTTATAACAGCAACATCATCATAACAGATATTCCTCTTGAAGCTTATGAGTATATCGTTAATGGTAGACCCGCTCTTGAATGGGTTATGGGGCGTCAATGCGTGAAAACAGATAAAAAGAGTGGCATTGTTAATGATGCTAATCGCTATGCTATTGAGACAATGGGTAACCCTGCTTATCCATTGGAGTTATTCCAAAGGGTTATTACTGTAAGTTTGGAGACAATGAAAATTGTTAAGAACTTACCAAAACTAGAAATTAAAGAAACTGAATAAGCTTATAAGACCTTATAACTCATAAGGGGTATAGAGCCTTGTAGCTATAATCTATACCTCTCTTGTAAGTTGATTACCTATAATCTTAAAAGGAGTGTTTATATGCGTTATTCTAAAAAGAAATCATTTGCACTTTTAAACACTGTCATTTGGATTGCTTTAAGACTTATAAGAAATCCACTCTTAAATAGAATAGGCTTCTTTTGGATTGCCTTTAAAAGATTATATCGCAATCTCAAATGATAGCTTTATAGCTTTCAAAAAACCTCTTTAAAGAGAGTTTTATATCTTCATTTTGCTTATAGGTTTTGTCTGTTTTTAAAACCCCCAAAACACCTACAAAACCCTCTTAAATATATATTAAAGATTGTATTTGTATGTTGTATTTAATACAGGTTGTTTATTTGAAACATTAACTTATTGAAATATAATAACTTTTATTTTTGACTAAAAAATATATAAAAGGGGGTGTAAAAAGAACACCCAAAACCCCCTAAACCCCCTAAACTATAACCATAATGATCTTGATAGCATTTCTTATGATTATAAACTGTCTTTTGAAAGGCTTTAAAGGATCACATGCTTTTTTAAGACGTGGTTTAATCATTCTCTAAAATTATAAATTTATCCATTTAAGTGAACTGATAAAAATTCATTAAAGGGATTTTGATAACGTAATCAGTTTTCATTTTCATATGCTTTTCATAAAGCACGTTTTAATCACTCACTAAAATAATCATTTTTGTCAGTTCAATTTACTGACACAAACTGACAAATATATATTTTTTATATATTTTTGATTGAATTTATGGGGCATCTTAATAAGGGTTGTATCATTAAAATACTAACCTATTGAAAAATAATGTTTTTAATTTACTCTCATTTAAAAAAATACTCTAGGGTCTAGAAACAACTGACTAAACTGACAAGACTAACAAAAGTCTATTAAAAGGGATTTTGCTAATCTCTATAGTTATCAATCTCTCTTTAGATGTTTTCATAACAGACTATAAATCGCAATTATCATTTGAAAATGAAAAATAATGCCATGGCTATAAAGAAGATAACAGCTATAGAAAATGCATAAAAACAGCAGGCTTTCATAATTACATTGCAAATGAATGTATTTTTTATAAGAGAGCGGTGTCTATTAAGGTCGTTTAAATTAAACACCCTTATAAACAAAATTCACAAAAAATTTAAAAACCATTTAGTGAAAAAATAGATACGTTATAAAGTTAAAAATACGCATTATCAGAGCGTTTTTAAATATTATAAATGTATAGATTCAAAAAATAACGCAATCGTTTAAGAAAGCTCATAATATAGCTTTAAAATCATATAATACAAAAGAAGCGCTTGATAAGCATATGACAAATATATATACATAATGCATTTAAAAAATATCAAAAAAGATAAAATAATAATTGACAATAAATACGTATTTTGTTATATAAATAATCAAGTGATCAAAACACTTACAGTTAGCGGAGAGGTTACGATAAACCTAATCCTATTATAAAAACTGACTATCTTTTGTGCTATAAAAAGCATATAGAGTGATTTTGTCGGGTGTAGCTATGTTATACAATACCCTTTTATGGGGAAAGCATAGCAACGGACTAACTGCCGTGTTTTGAGCACCCGGCGCCCTTATAGGGTTGTCAATTTCAAAACTTTTTACAGTTAGGATTTAGTTATGACAAATATCTCACAAAACACCCCCGTTATCTCTTCCATTTCAAATGAAACCGCATCTAATAATAAACAAGAGCCTGCAAAAAAATACGAATTTACAGACGAAACAATTGAAGTAGGTGATTATACTCTTTATCGCATTCGTGCTTTAAGGGATTTTTCCAATGTAAAGGCGGGGGACCTCGGTGGCTTTATACACAAGGTGGCAAATTTAGCTGATAATGGCAATTGCTGGGTCGGTGGCAATGCCATGGTTTATGGGGATGCGCGGGTTTTCGATAATGCCCATGTTTTGGATAATGCAAAAATTACTGGCTCTGCTAAAATTTATGAAAATGCAAGAGTTTATGGCAATGCTAGCGTGCATATTAGAGCTGAGGTTTATGGCAATGCGCAAGTCTATGAGAACGCATTGATTTATGGGGATGTTTTTGGACATGCTAAAGTGTATGGCAATGCAAAAATTTATGACACTATTTATGGCAAGTTTCTTGATAAGACTAGAATTTATGGCAATGCTGAGGTTTATGGCAAAGCACGTGTGCTAGGAAGTTC
>NZ_JAQISX010000040.1:0-5440 GCF_028618425.1 Bartonella sp. ML70XJBT | reverse complement strand
GAACTTCCTAGCACACGTGCTTTGCCATAAACCTCAGCATTGCCATAAATTCTAGTCTTATCAAGAAACTTGCCATAAATAGTGTCATAAATTTTTGCATTGCCATACACTTTAGCATGTCCAAAAATATCCCCATAAATCAATGCGTTCTCATAGACTTGCGCATTGCCATAAACCTCAGCTCTAATATGCACGCTAGCATTGCCATAGACCCTTGCATTTTCATAAATTTTAGCAGATCCAGTAATTTTTGCATTATCCAAAACATGGGCATTATCGAAAACCCGCGCATCCCCATAAACCATGGCATTGCCACCGACCCAGCAATTGCCATTATCAGCTAAATTTGCCACCTTGTGTATAAAGCCACCGAGGTCCCCCGCCTTTACATTGGAAAAATCCCTTAAAGCACGAATGCGATAAAGAGTATAATCACCTACTTCAATTGTTTCGTTTGTAAATTCGTATTTTTTTGCAGACTCTTGTTTATTATTAGATGCGGTTTCATTTGAAATGGAAGAAATAACGGGGGTGTTTTGTGATATATTTGTCATAGTTAAAACCTTACGAAAATATTGTTTGTTATTGACAACCCTATAAGGGTGTCGGGTGCTAACAAACACGGTCGTAAGTCCGTTGGCATGCCTTTCCCATAAGGGTTTTGTATAGCATGACCACACCCGACAAAATCGTTATATGCCAATGACAGCATAAAAGAAAGCCAGTGTTTTTAAGAATGGGAGAAACCTTACGTGGTTTATCCGCTTACGATTTAGTGTTTGTTAATCACTTGATTATTTATATAACAAAATACGTATTTATTGTCAATTATTATTTTATCTTTTTTGATATTTTTTATAATTTTTTTAAATTCATTGTGTATATATATTTTCATATGCTTATTAATTGCTTCTTTTATATTTATGTGCTTTTAGAGATATATTATTGGCTTTCTTAAACGATTGTGTTATTTTTTGAATCTATACATTTATAATATTTAGAAACGTTCTCATAATGCGTATTTTTAACTTTATAACGTATCTATTTTTTTACTAAATGAATTTTAAATTTTTTGTGAATTTTGTTTATAAGGCTCTTTAATTTAAACGACCTTAATAGACACCGCGCTCTTATAAAAAATGCATTCATTTGCATTGTGATTATGAAAGCCTGTTTTTTTACACGTGCTTTATAGCTGTTATCTGCTTTATAGCCACCGCATCATTTTTCATTTTCATAAGAGAAACGATAAATAGAATAATTGTGATTTATTGCTTTTTATGAAAACCTCTAAAGAGAGATTGATAACTATAGAGATTAGCAAAATCCCTTTTAATAGACTTTTGTCATTTTTGTCAGTTTAGTCAGTTGTTTTTAGACCCTAGAGTATTTTTTTTAAATGAGAGTAAATTAAAAACATTATTTTTCAATAGGTTAGCATTTTAATGATACAACCCTTATTAAGACATAACCCATAAATTCAACTCATAATATATATTTGTCAGTTATCTGTCAGTAAATTTAACTGACAAAATGATTATTTTAGTGAGTGATTAAAACGTGCTTTATGAAAAGCATATGAAAATGAAAACTGATTACGTTATCCAAATCCCTTTAATGAATTTTTATCAGTCCACTTAAATGGATAAACTTATAATTTTAGAGCATGATTAAAACACGTCTTTAAAAAGCATGTGATCTCTTAAAGCCTTTCAATAGAAAGGGGGTATCATCATAAGAAATGCTATCAAGATCATTATGGTTATGAGTTTAGGGGGTTTAGGGGGTTTTGGAGGTTCTTTTTACACCCCCTTTATATATATTTTTTAGTCAAAAATAAAAGTTATTATATTTCAATAAGTTAATGTTTTAAATAAACAACCTGTATTAAACACAACACATAAATACAATCTTTAATATATATTTAAGAGGGTTTTGTAGGTGTTTTGGGGGTTTTTAAAACAGACAAAACCTATAAGCAAAATGAAGATATAAAACTCTCTTTAAAGAGGTTTTTTGAAAGCTATAAAGCTATCATTTGAGATTACGGTATAATCTCTTAAAGGCAATCCAAATGACAGTGTTTAAAAGTGCAAATGATTTCTTTTTAGAATAACGCATGATAAATTTTTTCTTTTAAGATTGTATCTAATTAACTTACAAAAGAGGTATAGCTATATTCTATACCCCTTATGAGTTATAAGGTCTTATAAGCTTATTCAGTTTCTCTAATTTCTAATTTTGGTAGGTTTTTAACAATTTTCATTGTCTCTAAACTTACGGTAATAACCCTTTGAAACAACTCCAATGGATAAGCAGGGTTCCCCATTGTCTCAACAGCATAGCGATTGGCATCATTCACAATACCACTCTTTTTATTAATCTTAACGCATTGACGTTCCATAACCCATTCAAGAGCAGGCTTGCCATTGACGATATATTCATAAGCTTCAAGAGGAATATCTGTTATCGTGATATTACTATTATAAATAACCGTCGATTTATCCTTTTCCTTGCTATTCTTAATTTTTGCGAATTTCATTTCATTCACGTAATAAAACTTTTCTGGATTAGAAATAGCAGTCTGTTTTGGATTACCCTTTTTAAAGGTCACTGGATAAAGTTCCACATCTTCATAATTTACGTGCAAATGACCGAGTTCACGCCCTGCTGTAACAAATTTCCAAAAATCATCAGTACTCTTTACACAAGGGATACGAGGCAACTCTTTAGAGAGGTTATCAGCATAACGAGTACGATAATCCTCTGAATGTAAAAGACCGTAAACATAATAGAATAGATCATCTTTTGTTATATTCTCATTAGGATAAGCAGTTTTAAAATGTTCTAATCCCTCATCAGTAATAGCATCACGCCTCTGTAAACCAACATTGTTGCTTTTCTCTATAGAATTCGTAAATAAATAAGACTGATTATTATCTTTTAAGGCTGTAACATCTTCATAAATATATAGTGGAAAGCATTGGCTAGTATCTATTGCATGATGGTTAGGTAAGTTTTTAGTCATCAATACAGAAAAACCTTTCATTGCTCCTGCGCCAGTAATTTGTATTACCTTATTTTCAACTGCTTTTCCTATAGGGAATATTCGGGGAATTTGATAAACTCCATCATTGAAGATGCTATTATAATAAAGCCATTGTTGTGTAAAAGGACGGTATAGGCTTTGAATAAGGCATTTATCTTCAAACTCGAAAAACTTTCCTCTTACCAACTCTTGTTTAATGTTATGGCTCCAACTAATTTTTCTTTCATCTGAATTTACGAAATCATTTACAACTTTTTCACGTGACTTACGTTCAGCATGTGGATAGATATTGTTAAAACGTTCCACTTCACTATTGTAGAAAGCAATCATATTTCTCATATTCTTCGTGAGAGCTTTACGATTTGAATTGTATGCCCAAGCATCACGATTGGTTTTTAGACCACATGAAAATATTTCAAACAGCTTTTGACCATATCCTTTTTTATCACCTAAGGCTAAAAACGCCTTGAAACTTTCATTACGTTGACAAAGCCAATCACCGTATTCGTCTGGTGTAATCATTTTCCAACCTTGTTCACTCCGTGTAATGCCATCAATACTACCAAGGGCTTCAATTATCGTAAGCTTTTCCTGTCTCGTGAGATAATCTCCAATATCACGGAAATATATTTTCCCACGCTGTTGAGATTCTGGATTTTTTACGAGAATAGAGATAGCAATAGGCGCTCTAGAACCTTCTCCAAAAATTCCACCACTTTCTTTCTTACGTTGTTCTCCAGAAGTCCGAGCATTTCCCCGCAAATGGAAAATATAAAGGCTCGAAAACTCCTCAACGAGGCATTTGCGTAAGCCATCCATAGAACATCCATTGATGAACCCCGCGTTCGTGACAAAGCCGATTACCCCAGCATTATTAATACGGTCACTAGCCCAGCGGATAGCGCGGATATAACTGTCATAAAGCGCTTGCACACAAGTTGTTTTTGATTGAGCAGCATAGGTTTTACGGATACGATTATCTAATATTGGATAAGGACTCTTCTTTGCATTATCGTTTTCATTCTTTTGTCCTACAGAATAAGGGGGATTACCAAAGATAACTTCGATATCCAGATTTTTTTGATGTTCTAAATATTCACTGTTTTCTTTAAATAATTTTTGTAGCAGACTTTTTTCTTCAAGCATCCGAAACGTATCAGTTAAACCAATATGTTTGAACGGTATATATTCACCCTTCATAAGACTATGATAAGTCGATTCAATGTTAATGGCTGCTATGTAATAAGCGAGTAAGACAATCTCATTGGCATGGATATCATGACGGAATTTATATTCCATATCCTCTGGTTTTATGAGATTGGATTGTAAAAGCCTTGTGATAAAGGTACCAGTACCCGTAAAAGGATCGAGAATAGAAACACCACGTGATCCTAGGCTTTTTCCAAATTCATTGCGTAACACTTCATCAACAGAGTGAATGATAAAATCAACAACCTCAACGGGGGTGTAAACAATCCCAAGCCTATCCGTGGTTTTCTTAAATGCCTTGGCAAAAAAATCTTCGTAAAGTTTGATAATAAGGTTCTGTCTTGCTTGGGGTTCGGTAATTCCAGAGGCACGGAATTTTACGCTGTTATAAAATTTTTGTAATTCCTTTGACTCTTGCTGGATATTGGTTTTATCCAACTCAGCTAAGATCTTTTCCATGGCTTGCGAGATACTATTGTTCTGGACAAACTTATTGCCTTCAAACAAAGCTTCAAACACGGGACGCGTCACAAGATGTTGTCCTAACATCTCAAGTGCTTCCTCTTGGGTAATACTGTCGTTTAAATTACTCTTTAACTCCTTATGAAAGCTCTCAAAAGCATGATAGGCTTTACTGGTTTTATCAGAAAGGATATCTTTAAGACGATTAATGTGGTTTTGAGCAATCTCCGCAACATTGTTCGCCCAGATGCCCCAATAATCCGCAAGGGTCGATTTTTTAATCAGAAGGGTTCTGAGAGCATTAGGAAACGCCATCACAAAGTTGAAACGTTCTTGACCATTATGGGGGGTAAGCGATTTTCGCAGTGGATAGACATTCCCCGCACTCGCACTTTCTGGTTTTGCGTGAAGGGGGATATCATCAACAACCGTTGTGACATTCTTTAAGTCACTATTTTGAGAAACCGTAACAATATCTATGATAGAACTTACATCTTGCCCTAAATTCATTTGGTTAAGGGTTTTGCTAAAGTTCTCATCATGAGAAAGCAAAGCACTGAGAACTTGCCAAACAACACTGTACTTTTTATTGTTCCTTAAAGCTTGTTCGGGGGGAATACCAGCTGGTACGCCAACCGGTAAAATGATATAGCCTCTTTTCTTACCCCGTGCGCGACGCATCACACGTCCTACCGCCTGTATCACATCCACTTGGCTTTT